>DAOWER010000094.1 GCA_030638405.1 Candidatus Eiseniibacteriota bacterium
CCGGCGCCGCGAGCGGACAGGCGTGGGCCGACAACATGGGGCTCGGTGTCGCGATCGGCGTCATGCAGCCCAGCGGCGGCGATGAGAGTTACGAGGACATGGGGCTCACCTTCGGTCTCAGGATGGAGAAGCCCGTGACCAAGGCTGTCTCCGTGATGCTCGACTATCGCCACGGCGAGACCGAGAGTGGCGAGCCGCCCTCTGTGCCGTCGCCCGAGCGGTTCTTCACCTGGGGAACGGCCGACTACCTCAAGACGAACTGGAACTACCTCGGCCTCAAGGGCATCTACGATTTCACCTCCGACGCCACTGTTGTTCCCTACGTGAGCTTCGGGCTCGGAATGACCCTGTGGGAAGTTCAGGACTGGCGTGCCGAGGCGTCGTCGCCCGGTGTCGTAGCTCAAGGGTACGACACCGACGGCAAAAAGAAGACGCTGTCCGGCAACAACCTGACCGCAACGGTCGGCGCGGGCGTTGAGTTCTTTCTCAGCGAGAAGATATCGCTCGACCTCGGCGGGAGCTACGGCTTCCTGCTCCAGCAGAACCTGGACAACGTTGGCTTCAGTTCTGTCCTGGGTCCGGACTACGTCGATGCCAACAACTCGGTGATCGAAGGCTCGTTCGCGCTGATGTTCCACTTCGGCGCGGGCGACTGCGACGAGGACGGTATCTTCGGGAGCAAGGACGAGTGCCCGAGCGAGAAGGAAGACTACGACGGGTTCCAGGATCGCGATGGTTGCCCCGACCCGGACAACGACATGGACGGCATCATGGACGCCTACGATGGCTGTCCTGATGACGCCGAAGACTACGACGGGTTCCAGGACGACGACGGCTGTCCGGATGTCGATCGCGACGGCGATGGCATCATGGACATGTACGACGCCTGTCCGGACGACCCGGAGGACATCGACGGGTTCGAGGACGAGGACGGTTGCCCTGACCCTGACAATGACGGCGACGGCGTACTCGATGGGGACGACGAGTGCCCCGATACGCCGGTCGGAACTGCCGTTGACGCGGTCGGCTGCGCCAGGCCGGAACCCCAGGCTGAACTCCTCGCGGTCATGGTGAACTTCGCTCTGGACAGCGCGGTCCTGGATGAGATGGCAGTGATGCGTCTGAATGCGCTCGCCTCGTTCCTGCTCGAGGACGAGACGGTCACCGTCGATATCGGCGGGTTCACGTCTGACGAGGGGGTGGCCGTGTACAACCAGGACCTCTCCGAGCGCAGAGCGGGAGCCGTGAGGGAGTATCTGGCGGTGAAGGGCGTGGACGTGGCTCGCATGACCGTTGTCGGCCACGGCGAGCAGCAGCCGCTCGTGCCGAACGATAGCGAGACCAACAGAAGCCAGAACAGGAGGGCCATGGTGACGCCTATCTACGCCGAGTAGGGCGTGCAGGAAGGGCGTCAGCGACTGCCTTTTGCACGGAAGAGGACGGAGCGGGGCCACCAGGCCCGCTCCGTCCTCTCCTTCCGGGCCATGTGATCTTCTGGAGCGCTAGCGCTCGGTCTCTTCCCGGTTCTCACCTCTGAAGCCGCCCGCGGGCTTCGCAGAACGTCATGGTGGCACACACCTTGCTAAACTCACGGCATGTAGACTTGTGCCGGCACGCCTGCTCCCCCGTCATGAGATGGGAGAGCGTCGCCGCGGTGTCTTCACGCGCGGCGTTTCAAGCGAGGATCCGACATGAAAGACAGCGCTTCTTCGTCAACCCGTCGGAAGATACTGGTCGTGACACCCGATGACCCCGCCGGAGAGCGGCTGGCCCGGTGGCTCGTCGACTCCGGCTACGAGCTGACTCGGTACAAGGAAGCCAGACGGCTCGTCGAGATAGCGACCGAAGAGCAGCCCGACCTCGTGGTGGTCAGCCTCGAGGGCATGAGCTCCGACGACCAGGCGAAGATGGTGACGCTGTGTTCTGAGAGCGAAGTGCCTGCGCCGACACTCGTCCTGACGAAGGACGGTGATGGGATGACCGGCTCCATGCGGGGTGGATGCTGTCTGGACTGGATGGACGAAGCGACGGCCCAGGAGAAATTCGTCACCCGCGTGCGCGCCATGCTGAGGGTTGCATCGGACGCGCGCCAGGAGCCCGCTGCCGCGAAGCGCGACGGGCTTACCAGGGTCTACAACAGGCGGTACTTCGACGAACGCCTCGACATGGAGATCGAACGGGCACGAAGGTACGGCCGCAAGGTCTCGTGCGTCATGGTCGACATAGACGGATTCAAGGACGTCAACACGGCGCACGGGCATCAGGCCGGCGATAGTGTCCTGAAGGTTCTCGCCGACGTGCTTCTGTCGAGCACTCGATCCTCCGACATCGTGGCGCGGTACGGGGGCGAGGAATTCGTCGTCATACTCCCGGAGGCGGTGGGTAACGAGGCGGCAGTGTTGGCCGAGCGACTTCGCAGGGCCTTCGAGAACTGCGGGATACGCTTTGACGAGGGAGAGCGCGCCGTCACCGTCAGCTGCGGCGTCGCCACGTATCCCGATCACGCCAGCGACTCTGCCACCCTCCTGCGGATGGCCGATTCGGCGGTGTTCCGGGCGAAGTCCGAGGGACGCAATCGCTGCGTCGTCGCGTTCTCCGCGGCCGAAGACGACTTCGAGTCCGAGGCGGTCACGGCCGGCAGGATTCTCCTTGTTGAAGATGACGACTACGACCGGAGTGTCGCGTCGCTGATTCTTCGGGCGAGCGGATATGAAGTCGTGGAGGCCACCGACGGGGAAGTGGGAGTGTCTCTCGCGAAATCGGCACATCCGGACCTCGTCATTATCGACCTGCAGATAGCCGGTATGAGCGGGCTCGAGACAACAAGACAGATCGTCCAGATGGACGAGATGAAGGACATTCCTGTGGTCGCGCTGACCGTCGGGGACGTTCCCGACAATCTCGAGGAACTGGCACGCGTGGGCTGCCGTGGCTACATCACCAAGCCCATAGACACGAACATGCTTGCATCGCAGATTCAGCTCTACATGAAAGAATAGGCGGGCTGGAAAAGGGCTGCGTGCGCGAGAAGGGTCCTTCGCGGGAGCAGACGCGGAGCGGCAGGCGGTGAGCGGTCGGCGCGGTACGAGTCGGCCGCTGTTCATGTACGCGGGGGTCGCCCGGCCCTTGCGTATGGGGCCTCTCATCTATATGGTAGGGAGCCTCGTCATCAGGACAGGGAGCATATGAAAGCAGGAAGAACAACCCGGACGGGAGTTACTCGATCAGTCACCGCTTTTGTGGTGCTCGTTCTCATCACGGCCGGTTGCGCGCCGCGCCCGCCCGCCGGTGGTGACCCCGTCTTGGATGAACCCGTGGTGCCCGAGCGCCAATGGAACTGCTTGCCTCTTGAGGGTGCCGGCGGAGACGGGTTCGCCGGGCGCGCTGAGTCTTGGACGGCAGAGGGCGGGAGTATGCTCTCAGTTCACAGGACGAGGCACGAGGAACTGATCTCTCCGGGGAGGGCGACTCAGGATGACGCGATGGCGGACGCTGCCGAATCCGCCGCCGAGGCTGCGCTGGAGCTTCTGGATCAGCGTGGAGTCGCCTACGACGAGGAGCGACGGCGGGGGATCGTCGATGGGATCGTCGGCGCCGCGGTCAGGGGAGCGGCCATCGAGTTCCCGCGGATGGAGATAGTCGCTCGCGGCTGGGAGGAGTGCGTCGGGTACGCGGACGACACCGCCGACAATCCAGACACTACCTGGCTCGCGGCGATTCTCGTGGAGTACCCGATAGGATTCCTGAAGGGCGACGTGAACAACGTCCTCTGGGAAAGAGGCAGGGCGGCCAACGAGGCGGAGGTTCTCAGGGCGTCGACGGAAGAGCACCTGTCGGCGGGGCGATTGCACGCCGGGCTTCTGGCCGCAGCGAGGATCGCGCGTGTTGTTCTGGCGACCGGGGTGCCCACCACGATTACTGACGATGTGCCGCAGTCGGCACCGACCCACGAGCTGACCACCGTCAATGCTCGGCTGCGTGGGGTGCTTCGGTGGTCGCAGGTTGCTGCCCGCACCGCCGAAACACTCAGTGCCCGGGCGACCGGCGGCTTCGATGTGGTCGAGGTCGGTGCGATGGCGGAAGCGATGGTGGAATTTCGCTGCACGTACGAGTGGAGAGGCAAGACGGTCCCGGCGATCGGTGTCCCGGTTCGCTTCGACATGCCGGGAGCCTCGGCCGTGCTGGACGCCGATCCACTGACCGATGAGTCCGGGATCGCCACGTGCTGGATCGTGGCGGCCTACGGCACGCCCGGTGAGTACGAACTCACGGTCAGTCTGGATGTCGAGGCGGCACACGTGGCCGTGTCACGGCCCCAAGGGCCACGGGGCGTGCCCCCGGATCCACGTGACGCCCTGCCGACGGATCTGCCGGGGACCTTGGCGCGCCGGACCGTCCATCTGGTAACGGGGGCACACGCGATCTCGGTCTGCGCGCAGTTCGGCGTTCGGGGCGACGCCGACGCGGCACAGGTGATGTCGGGCTTCACCCGGAGGATGGAAAGAGACGGATACAGGATGGGCGCGTGCAACCCCGGGGTGGACGTCGTGATCACGGGGACCTTGTCGTTGAGCACGCAGGGCGAGCGGGACTCGTGGACGGCCGAGGTGGTCCTCTCCGCGTCGGCGTTCAACCAGCGCAGTGCGTCCGAGCTGGCGACGACCCGGATCACCGCGATGGAGACCGTCGGCGCTGACGATTCAGAGGACGCAAAACGTGAGGCGGAGGTGCTTGCTCTCAAAGAGGCCGGCCGACTCCTGGCCGTCTACTTCAGCCCGCGCATTCTGGCATCAGGAGGGTAGCTCGAGCGGCTGCGCCGGCCCACGACGTCGTGCAGGCCGCCGAAGCGCGGTCCGGTCCCGCGACCCCTACGGAACGGCCGACACGACGACATCGAAAGCGCTTTCGGGGTCCAGATACCGAAGCGTGAAGAAACCCCAGCCGTCTCCCGAAACGTTCCCGACGGCGCCGCCTTCCGGGAACGGTCCGGCCACAGTCTCCACGAAGCCCGACACGACACCCGTTGACGTGAGACTCCCCGGCAGAAAGACCGCGAACGTTTCGCGAGTGGTTGCCGAAAGCGCGAGCGTGTCGCGATTGCCCGGGAAACCCCACATCGTCGCGCTGGCATCGGGGACCAGAATGGCCGACACCTCGTAATAGTCCGCGCCCGTGACGCTTCCCCAGACGAGCCTCAGGGAATCACCCAGAGATATCCCGGCGGGCGCCGTCACCGCGGCCGCGGCCGGCATGACAGCCGCGGCGGTCGCGTAGCCGTAGTCCGTCGTCACCTCAAGGGAACACAGCGTCCCAGGCTGCCACAGCACCGTGTCGTCATCGAGAACGGCGAGAAGACCGAGGCCGTCCGAGGGCCCGACGTCGGGCAGCGTTCGGCCGTTGACGAACGCGATGAGGAGCGAAGGCAACGGGTCGGCCGTGCAGGCAACCTCCGCATGCGTCGATTCGTCTCCACTGCCCGATCTCTGCGCCACGAACGCGCGGATGTACGGTGTGGTATCCGCCGGCTCCACCTCCGGGCAAATCAGATCATCGGAGCAGCCGCCGGCGAGGAGGACTGCTACGGCGGCCACGGCAGTGAAAGAGATGGCTCTGCGCGTCATGTGCCTGCTCCCGATCGCGCCGCGGCGAGAGTGGCCGCGCGCTTCACCCGGCTACACCGAGCCGGGAAGAGGGTTCTGCTTCAGAATGAAGTCCTCGTACGTCCCGCGTCTTCGCGCCTCGATGATCTCCCCGTCGAGCACCAGGACCTCGACCGGCGAAGGGTGGGAGAGAAAGAGCTGCGGACTCATCGAGAATCCGTAGGCGCCCGCGTTGAAGATACCGACGAGGTCGTCGAGAGCGATGTCCTCCGGAACCTGGATTTGCTCGCTGGTGATGTCGATCGGTGTGCACAGGGGTCCCGAGAGCTTCGCGACCGTCGGGGTAGGCGAGCACAGCCTGCTTATCACGCGCGCCTCGTGCTTCACCTTCATCAGCACCGGTCGGACGAACTGGTTGATCCCGCCGTCGGTGATGACGAAGCGTTCTCCCCGTGACTCCTTGAGCTCGATGACCCTCGTGACGAAGACGCCGCACTCCGACACAAGGTATCGGCCCAACTCCAGGATGAGCCTCATGTCCTTGCGGTCGGAGAACGGCCTGAACACTTCTTCGACACGCGCGCCGAGCGCCGGAAGGTCGAGAGGCGCTTCCTCCTCATAGTGCGGGACGCCGAATCCCGCGCCGAAGTCTATGGCCATCAGCGGCTCACCGGTGACTCTCTCCACGTGCTCCGCGGCGGCCGCCGTGCGCTTGGCGTTCTCCACGATCTCGTCGGCGTCCAGAATCTGGCTGGCCGTGTAAATGTGGATGCCCGCTATTTCGACGGCGCGCTTGTCCCAGTGGTCCGCCAGCGCGTCCAGCTTCTCCTCGTCGATACCGAACTTGCTGGGTCCCCCGGCCATCCGCTCGTGAAGGGGTCCGGCCGAGCCGCCGCCGGACTTCGAGAGCCCTACGGTCGTGTTGATTCGGAGCGCCACGCGCGCCGGGATACCGATCAGCTTCGCGATGCGCGCGACGCGGTCGAGCTCTCTCAACGACTCGACGTTGATCGCGAAGACGCCCGAGATAATTGCGTCCTCAAGCTCCCGGTCGGTCTTGCCGGGACCCGCGAACACGATGTCGAGCGGGTCGTGCCCCACTTCCTTCGCGAGGAAGAGCTCGCCACCGGACGCGATCTCTGACCCCGCGCCGAGCTGTCTCAGGAGTCCGACGAGGGCGAATGACGGGTTTGCCTTCATCGAGTAGAAGATCTCGAAGGATGGGAACGCACTTCTGAGCGCCTCGTAGCGCGAACAGACCATGTCGCCGTCGTAGACGTACATCGGGGTGCCGTGCTGGCCTGCGACGGTCGTGACCGGGACGCCGCCCACCTCGAGGACGCCGTCGGTCTCAGTGAAATTCCTGAACAGAGTGCTGCCTCCTGTCTGGTCGCTACTTCTTCCTGAAGACGTCTATTTGCGTCGTGCCGCCGAAGATATAGAACGGGAAGTACTCCGCGATGGCGCTGTCGACACCCAGCTTCACGTACTCCTCACAGAGGTTCGCGCCCGTCTCACAGAACAGTACGAGCCGCGTGCCACCTCTCTTCGCCGCGGCGAGAATGTCCTCGAGCGAGTCAGTGGAGATGACCATGCCGGTCATCACGGCGACGTCGCACTTCTCGACGAACTCGAGCGTCCTGTCCTCGTCGAAGACGGGAACACCGCCTATCTCCGTTCCGACAAGAGTAGGGTCCCCGTCAGTTCCGGTGACCTCGACACCCTCCGCCGTGAGCGCTTTGATGATGTTCCCTATGACGCCGACGTTGACCACGCAGCCGCCGTCCACGCCCGCCAGCTCAAGCTGTCTCAGGACCTCGTCGACCACAATGCGACTTCGCCACACCGCCTTGTCGGCCGAAGTGCCTGTCATGGTCATGGTCTCGTCCGGCCGCTTCGGAAACGCGGAGAACATCGCATCGGTCGCGGCGACCTGGAAGCACCGGTACTCCGGCTGGATGCTCCTGCAGTCCTTGCCCAGAAGCGAGAACCCTTCGGTCAACGCCGGTATCGTCGCGCAGTAGCACGCGCCCTCGCCGACGGTCTGCATGAGGAGGAACGTGTAGTTGAACGTGCGTTCTTCCGGGTTGGGCCGGAACAGAAGGTCGGTGCGCCAGAGTCCCCGAACGAGGAACGATTCGTCGGGGTAGTCTGCGCTTCTCTCCCGTCCGATCTCGGCTATCTGCTCGAGCAGGGTCACGGTGTCTCCTCGGCTTGCGGGTTCGCCCCATCAGCTGCCAATATACCAGCAGAAGGGAGGGCGGTCAATTCGGCGGGACCGTGGGGTTCAAGGATTCCAGCGGGGCGCCTGGAGCAATCGGCCACGGGCAACCCTCGATGAGCGGTTGAGTCCGACCGCCTCACATCACCTCAGGAACACCACCTTGCGCTCCAGGGTCTCCGGTCCCACGCGCACACGGACGAAGTAGACGCCACTGGCGACACGGTGGCCGCGTTCGTTGGTCCCGTCCCAGGTCGCGTCGTACTGGCCCGTTTGGGCCGCCCCCTCGCGCAGCGTTCTGACCAGCCTGCCGGAGACGTCGAACACGCCGACGGACACCCACCTGTGGTCCGCGGCGACGCCGTAGCGGAGGGTGAGTGTTTCCGAAAAGGGGTTGGGAGTAGGGCTTTCCAGCCACGGGGAGATTCTCGAGCTGGGCGTCGGGATCTCCCATGGGCCGTGCGTCGTGGTCACACCCCACTGCTCGGTGACGATGAGGCGGTAAGAGTACGTCGCCGACTGCTCAACCGAATCGTCGACGAACCGGTACCTGCCGTCGTCGGCCGGCAGTATGACGCTGTTGTTGAGCGCGTCGTATCCGCCGGCCTGATCGCCCTCAGCCCGCTCAAGACCGCACCCGAGGGGCCCGTCGGCCGGCGTCAGGTACCAGGAGAGCGTGACGGAATCCGGCTCCGCGTTCCAGACGAAGTAGGATAGCGAGGCCGGCTGCTGCCAGCGCTCCATGGAGTCTAGAAGCAGGCCGAGCATCTCGGACGCCGGGTCCGTCTGTATGTAGTAGAGGGGGAACCCGAGGTAGGCAAACGTGCCGGTCCCGTCGTCGGGGTACCGCACCGTGGCGCAGGGGCGCTCGCTCAGGTCCGGGTTGATGTGCGAGTCGAAAAGATAGAGCCTTCGTGTTCCCGGTAGCGGCCGCACGATCTCGCAGTACGGAAGGCCGCCGTATGCCTGGTAGCCGTCCGCCCATTTTCCGAGCGTGTCGACGGGGACGTCGGGGAAGCCCCCTGTCGCTGTGGCGATGCCACCCAGGAACGCATAGCCATACTGCTCCGGGTATGACTCGTTCGAGTTCACCCCGGCGTTCCTCAGGCTGTCGACCCCCACGTGCTCGAAGATGAAATCGCCCGGCTCGTAGGTGGCCTGGTACGAATAATGGTCCGTGCCGCCCATCGTCGGCAGCGATGACTGCCCCTCCAGAATGACATTCCCGCCGGCGCGGACGAATCCCTCGAGGTAGTGATAGGCGCTCTCCGCCTGCACGGGGCGCAGGAACCCGCCCTGCCTGTCCAGTGTCCAGAGCACGGTTCGGTAGCGTCCAAGCTCCTCCATCGACGGCAGCGTGGGCAGGTAGTTCTCGAAGTGCTCGAACGGATCCCAGACGTCGCAGCTTTCGCCGGAGAGGACGTCGCTGTAGAACGCATCGTGTGTGGCATCCGGAATCCCGCCAGCGAACCAGTCGTCCACGTGCAGAAGTGGCCGGTCCATGGGCGCGGGGACGGTGCGGAGAGACACACGGCCGGTCGTGAGCGCGTTGTTCTCATCCCGGGTTTTCAGGAACACGACCGTGTCCGCGGGTCCCGGGCGCAGAACAAGTTCGTACGGCGACCGGTACCACTCCGACCACACCGCCGAGTCGATGAGCGCCACCGCGACCGAGTCTGCCGAACCGCAGTATGAGGACGCGTCCGCGGCGATCGTGAAGACGAGCCGCTCGTTCTCGTACACGCGGACCGGGGCCGTGCGGGCCGCGGCTTGTCGCCCGACGAACGTCCTCGCGCCGGGGAGGAAGTTGAGGTCCACAGTGAGCAACGGGCGGAGCGACGGGTCCGTCACGAACTCATAAACCACGGGTGATGGGTCCGCGACATCGTTGTCGTCGATCGCGCGAACGTGCAGGATGTGCGAACCCCCACTCAGATCGTGGAGTGTCAGTGACGTCTGGTGTGCGGGCAGTGGCTGCCAGTCGGGCGGCGGATCCTGTGGCGCGGCGTCCCCCGCGCCCATCTCGGACTCGAGCGCATACTCGTACCGCGCGATGCTCCCATCGAAATCCACCCCGTTCCACTCGAACGTCGGTCGCATCGTAACCGGTGACACTGACGCGGCGCAGTTGGCGATGCGCACGGTCTCTGGAGGCAGGTTGGCGTCTCCTCCGGTCACACCGGCGACCGCGGCCGTCGTGGCAACGTTCACTGCCGCGATCGCGCGCGCGAACTCGGGCTCTATGTTGT
Source organism: Candidatus Eiseniibacteriota bacterium (assembly GCA_030638405.1). Lineage (GTDB taxonomy): Bacteria > Joyebacterota > Joyebacteria > Joyebacterales > Joyebacteraceae > JALGZG01. The sequence goes on from DAOWER010000094.1 coordinate 10,071, forward strand.
CGATGATGTCATCGGTGGTGTGACGGTGGGGCGAGGAGATGGTCGTGCCCGTGTCGACGACGTTGTATCCGGCTTCCCAGAAACTCGTGTGGTCGCTCGCGCCCAATGGACGAACGCAGGTCTGAAGCTCGTGCGCCGTGTAGGTGTGCGCCAGCGTCTGCATGTATCCTGCAATGGCGAACGACAGGGAGTCGGTGAAGACGATCACCGGGGCCTCACCGGGCGATGGCTCGAGATACCCGATGCAGTCCATGTTGAGGTAAACGACGATGTCGAGCGACTCCTCGACTGCGTCGGCGACGAAGTGCCGGCTGCCCCACAGCCCCTCTTCTTCCGCGGACCAGCAGGCGAACATGATGCTGCGGTCGGTGGGTAGGTCCCGAAGCAGACGGGCCGCCTCGAGCACCGCGGCCACCGCCGTGGCGTTGTCCTCGGCGCCTGGCGCAGGGGCGAACGGGTCGTAGAAGTTCTCCACGGTGACGGAGTCATAGTGTCCTCCGAGCACGACGTACTCGGACGGTCGCGTCGTCCCCTCCTTGACAGCGATGACGTTCATGGCACCGACGCTGTCCTGGAACGTGTAGGTCCGGAAGGTGTCAAGCCGAACCTCGGAGTAGCCGTACTCCTCGAATCTGTCCCGGATCCAGTAGCCGGCGGCCCAGCACGAGTCGACGACCACGTAGCGACTTCCGAAATCCTGCAGGCGCTGGATGGTACCGACCATTCTGATCAGACTCGTCGAGTCCATCAATGCGGCGACGAGCGAGTCAGGAGGGGTGCGGAGAAGGAGGTCGTCCGGCGCGCGGCCGTGCAGCGGAGCGCCATCGGGCCGCTCCCACGCGGGTGCCTCGACGGCGCCCAGCGTCACGGCCAGGGGGTCGCGGGGATGGGCTTCTCGCGCCGCCGCGGAGGGCGCCGGATCAGCCGCCGTCGCCGGAACCGCTGCGACCAAAGACAGGGCCGCGGTCACCAGCCAGGCACGGGCCGTCGTCTGCATGCCTCGGATTGGACGTTGCGTCATGTGTGTATCTTTCGAGTTGATGGAATCGCAGACCGTACAAGCGATTATACACGCCAGCACCCCCGTCCGCGAGACGCTCCGCGTGGCCCCCGCGCTCGCATCGCATCGCCCGCTCGCGCCGCATTGTGGGGTCCATCTCGCGGACCGACGCCGGCGCAGAAGCGACAGGCCTGTTCTTGCGAAGACATGAAGAGTGTGGTATCATCCAAAACTGGATGCGTGTGTTATACGGGTGTGAGCGGCAAGGAAGTGCCCTCACATCGATGTGCCACTGGCGCGTCAGCCGCACCAGAGAAAGGGGTGTGCCCTGATGAGAACGTTGATAGCGATTGCAATTGTCGTGGCGTTTGTCCTCCCGGCCACGGCGGGGATGAACCCGGACTGTAAGGTCTGCATCGACTTCTCCGGGACCGCGAACTCGTGGGACGACGTGCAGAGCCGCATCGACCCGGA
>DAOWER010000073.1 GCA_030638405.1 Candidatus Eiseniibacteriota bacterium
GCGTGTCTTCTTCATGCGCCGCGATCCCGAGAACGAGCAGTCCGTGCTCTACTTCACGGACGGGCTCGACGGCGAGCCGAGGCTCCTGCTCGACCCGGACACACTCGGGGAAGGGACCCGCGTGGGGCTGGACTGGTGGTTCCCGTCGGTCGACGGGCGGACGTTGGCCTACGGTCTGTCCGAGGAGGGAAGCGAATCCAGCGTGCTCCACGTGCTGGACGTCGACACGGGCGAGCTCCTCCCCGACCGGATCCCTAACACAAGAGCCGCGAGCCTCGCCTGGGAAAGAGCCGGCGGGGGGTTCTACTACACTCGCTTCCCCAGTCCCGGCGAGGTTCCCGATGCCGAGCTCTTCTTCCACCGCAAGATCTACTATCACGAGCTCGGAACAGATCCCGCGGCCGATCCGATGATCTTCGGCGAGGGCCTCGACATGTACGCGTGGCCCGGGGTGTCCCTGTCTACGAACGGGCGGTTCCTGCTCACCTACGTGTTCCGCGGTTACACGCAGAACGACCTCTACGTGAAGAACCTTGACGCCGACGGCGAGTTCGTGCCGATCGCCGAAGGCCTGGACGCGCGATTCGGGGGCTTCGGCATCGGTGACGTCTTCTACCTTACGACGACGCTGGACGCGGCGAACTCGCGCATACTCCGGGTAGACCTGAACGACCCGGCCATGGAGAACTGGGTCGAACTGGTGCCGGAGAGCAAGAACGCGATAGAGGGTCACATGCTGGCGGGAGACCACCTCGTCGTCCAGTACCTCGAGGACGCCACGTCGGTAGTGAAGGTGTTCACGACCGAGGGCGACTATCTTCACGACGTTCCGCTGCCGGACGTCAGTTCGGTATACGACTGGACGTGCGACTGGCGCAGCCCCGAGCTCCTGGTGGGTGTGAGCTCCTACCTCATACCGCCTACGAGCTATCGGTACGACATCCCCACTCGGGACCTGTCGCTCTTCATGACCGTTGAGGCGCCCATCGACACGGAGCCCTACGTCGCCAAGCAGGTCTGGTTCACGTCCAAGGACGGCACGAGCGTCCCGATGTTCCTGATCCACCGCAGGGACATCGAACTCGACGGCGGCAACCCGACCCTTCTCACGGGCTACGGGGGATTCAAAGCCTCGACGACCCCGAGTTTCGCGCGGAACCGATTTCTATGGATGGACCACGGCGGTGTCTACGCTGAGGCGAATCTCCGGGGCGGCGGTGAGTATGGTGACTCGTGGCACAGGGACGGCATGCTCGCGAACAAGCAGAACTCCTTTGATGATTTCATCGCCGCCGCCGAGTGGCTCATCGACAGCGGCCACACGAGCCCGGAGAAGCTGGCCGTGTGGGGAGGAAGCAACGGCGGCCTTCTGATAGGCGCCTTCGTAACGCAGCGACCCGACTTGGCCCGCGCCGCCATATGCGACGTGCCGCTTCTGGACATGATGCGCTTCCATGAGTTCTACGCGGCGACCATGTGGACGACCGAGTACGGCCACCCGGAGGACCCGGAGCAGTTCGAGTGGCTCTACGCCTACTCACCGTACCACCACGTGAGCCCCGGGACCGAGTACCCCGCTCTCTACGTAACCACAGCGGAGTCAGACACGCGCGTGCACCCTTCGCACGCCATGAAGATGACGGCGAGGCTTCAGGCGGAGACGGGATCCGACCGGCCGATCCTGATGCGGTTCGAGCGCGCGGCGGGGCACGGTGCGGGGACGCCGATGAGCATGGTCCTGGACCAGTACACCGACTATTACTCGTTCCTGTTCGGGCAGCTGGGGATCCGGTTCTAGAGCGCCCGGCCGGCATTTGTCCGCGGCCTGCGGCGGCTACTTTGAAGGGAGAGCGTAGAGTGCCTGGAACCAACGCACACAGGATCATCGCCGGGGAAGTCATCGTCGACGCCCCGGTCAGCGATGTGTGGAAGGCATGGACGACGGAGCAGGGGATCAAATCGTTCTTCGCGCATGACTGCAACATCGACCTCCGCGTCGGCGGCCCCTACGAAATGACCTTCCTGCCCGACGGCGAGCCCGGACAGCGCGGCGGCGAGGGCGTGAGATTCCTGGCGATCCAGCCTGAGAAGATGCTGTCCTTCACATGGAACGCTCCCCCGCATCTCGCGGAGGTTCGGAAGCAATGGACTCACGTCGTTGTCAGATTCCGCGAGATCGAGGACGGACGTGCGAAGCTGACGCTCAGACACGATGGATGGGGCGAAGGCGGTGAGTGGGACGAAGCGTTCGCCTACTTCGAACGCGCGTGGCTCGAGATAGTGCTGCCGAACCTCGCCAAGCTCTGGGAGTGACCGGGCATAATGACCGTCAAAGAGGTGATCTCATTCACGGACGGGAGTCCGGAGGAGCGCGAGGAGGACGAATGATCCGGTATCAGAACTCGGCGGAGGGGATTCGGCCGGACCAGCTCGAGGGCTTCTTCGAGGGGTGGCCGTCACCACCCTCTCCCGATACTCACATTGCGATCCTGCGGGGAAGCTACCGGGTGGTGCTCGCAGTCGACGATGAGATCGACAGCGTCGTCGGTTTCATCTCGGCCGTGTCGGACGGGGTGCTCGCCGCCTACATCCCGCTCCTTGAGGTCCTCCCCTCGTATCGTCGCCGCGGAATCGGACGCGAGCTCGTCACGCGCATGCAGGAGGAGCTTGGTGATCTCTACATGGTCGATCTGGTTTGTGACGAGGCCATGGAATCTTTCTACGCATCCCTGGGTATGAAGCCCGCCCACGCCATGACGGTGCGGCGATACGACCGGCAGTCCGGGATCACACCGGAGAGCGAATAGGCCACGGGTGCCGCAGACCCCTGCGTGCCCGAGGCGGCGCCTACCGCAGCATGCCCGAACGCGCTGTGGACCGCGGGATGATTACGAGCGCTTGCGAACGACTCTTCACCGCGCTATCATTTGTTGTCGGCAAGACGGAAGGGGCGCAGAAGCGCCCGGGTTCATCAGTAAGGAGGAGGAAGATGGGGAATCCGCTCTGTCATTTCGAGCTGATGGTCAGTGACGTGAAGAAGTCGCAGGAGTTCTACGGCAAGATCTTCGACTGGGAGTTCAAGACCGACGAGGCCATGCCGGAGTATACGATGATCTCGACAGGTACGGAGCCCGGCGGCGGCCTCATGAAGAAGCCGGCCGAGGCCCCGCAGTTCGCACTGGCCCAGTACTTCCAGGTGGACAGCATCGAGGAGACGCTCGCTAAGGTCGAGGCGGCGGGCGGCAAGCCCGGCATGCCGAAGATGGAGATCCCGGAGATTGGCTGGTGGGCGATGTTCTTCGACCCCGACGGAATCCCGGTCATGATCTTCCAGGCGAAGTAGCCCTCAAGGAATCCGGTGAACGCAACGCCCCGGGGCGACGATGTCGTCCCGGGGTGTGTTCGTCCCGCACGGGCGGCTCCTCCCACCGGGACCACACCACCCACGCGGCCCGTCGCCGACAGATCCCGGAAGCCCCCAAGCCCCCCGTGGCGCCCCAGTTGCTGCTGGAACCCGAGCGTGCCGCGCGGTATCATTGTCAGCGATCATATCTACGCCGCAACTGAGCCGCAGGAGAAGCCGCAGCGCGAGGGAGCGCGAGCGGTTCTGTCTGTCCTGAAGCAGCCGCGCAGAGCATGCCGCGCCGGAGGCCAAAGATGAGAATCGCCATCGCCCAGCTCAACCCGACCGTGGGCGATTTCGACGGTAACCTGGCACGTGCAAGGGACGCCGTCGAGCTGGTTCGAAACCAGAAGCCGGAGCTCGTCGTCTTCTCTGAGATGTTCCTGACCGGCTACCCCCCACAAGACCTTCTCGAGAAGAAGTGGTTCGTCGAGAGGGCGCTGGCCGCTCTCGAGGAGCTTCGCGAGTTCTCGAGAAGCGTCCCCGATGTCGGCATTCTTGTGGGCACGATCTCGCCCAGTGAGCTTACCGCCGGCAAGGGGCTCCACAACTCGGCGGTCCTCCTCAAGGCAGGGGAAACGCTCACCACAGCACACAAGGCACTGCTTCCGACCTACGACGTCTTCGACGAGGCCCGCTACTTCGACCGGGCGAAAGACACGAGCGTGGTCCGGTTCGGAAGCGAGACTCTGGGCATCTCCATCTGCGAGGACGCCTGGAATGATCCCGCGCCCGGGCGCGGGCCGGCCTACGACTTCGATCCCATAGAGAAGCAGGTCGCGGCGGGCGCGACGGTGTTGGTCAACCTGTCCGCCTCCCCGTTCGGTATCGGAAAGGATGAGATTCGCTACGAACTCTTCTCCCGCCACGCGCGGAAGCACGGCGTCCCGGTCGTCATCGTCAACCAGGTGGGCGGCAATGACGAGCTCATCTTCGACGGCAACAGCCTGTGCGTGTCACCGGAAGGACAACTTCTGGCGCGCATGCCCGGGTTCGAGGAAGCCGTCAGAGTGGTCGACACCGCTCAGCAAGAGGGAACGCCGTTCGTGCCCGGCGACGCGGTTGCCACCGTCTACGAGGCGCTGGTTCTGGGACTCAGAGACTACGTGGGTAAATGCCGCTTCGAGAGCGTGGCCGTGGGGTTGTCGGGTGGAATCGACTCCGCTCTGGTCTGCGCGGTGGCCGCGGACGCGCTCGGACCAGGGAACGTCGTTGGCGTGACGATGCCGTCCGCCTATTCCTCCCCCGGGAGCGTCAACGACTCCGTGGCGCTTGCCGCAAACCTGGGTGTCCGCATCGAGACCGTGCCGATAGCGGGAATCCACGATTCTTACGTGAACACGTTGGGCCGGCTGTTCCCGTGCAACGAAGTGGACGTGACCATCGAGAACATCCAAGCGCGCGTTCGGGGCAACATCCTGATGGCGCTCTCGAATCGCGAGGGGCACCTGGTCCTGTCGACGGGGAACAAGAGCGAGCTTGCCGTCGGCTACTGCACGCTCTACGGGGACATGACCGGAGGTCTCGCCGTCATCTCAGACGTCCCGAAAACAATGGTCTACCGGCTGGCACGACACATCAACCGTGACCGCGAGCTCATACCGAGCGCCACCATCGAGAAGCCGCCATCGGCGGAACTCCGGCCCGAACAGAAGGACCAGGACACGCTTCCTCCCTACGAGACTCTGGACCGGATACTGGAGATGTACGTGGATGAAGGCATGTCGCTCACGGACATCGTGGCGGAGGGGCTGGACGCAGAGACTGTCCGGTGGGTCATCGGCGCGGTCAACGGAAACGAATACAAACGCCGACAGGCCCCGCCGGGTCTGAAGGTAACGAGCAAGGCGTTCGGCACGGGCAGGCGCATGCCCGTGGCCGCGCGATACGAACCGTAGCTGCTGAACTTGAGAGGTGGAGCGAAGTGACAGACCCGAGATACGAAAAGCTGGCGAAGGTGCTGGTCGATTACTGCCTGGACGTGCAGAAGAAGGACCTGGTTCTGATACGTGCCGGACTCCCGGCGGCGCCGCTGGTGAGGGAAGTGTACCGCGAGGTCCTACTGGCGGGTGGCCATCCGATGACGCGTGTGGCTCTTCCCGGGGCCACGGAGATCTTCTTCGGGCGCGCGAAGAAGCACCAGCTGGAGTTCGTGAGTCCGGTCGCGGAACACGAGATCGACAAAATAGACAAGCTCCTGGCGATCCGCGGAACCGAAAACACGAAGTCGCTCACCAACGTCGACCCCGCGAAGCAGACGGCCGTCGCCAGGGCGCAATCGGACCTCAGACAGCGCTACCAGGACCGCGTGGCCGCCGGTGAGATTTCCTGGTGCGTCACGCAGTTCCCGTGCAACGCCTCGGCGCAGGACGCGGAGATGTCTCTCGAAGAGTACGAGGACTTCGTCCTGCGCGCCTGCCTCGTGCACAAGAAGGACCCAGTGGCAGCCTGGAAGGGCATCAAGCGCAAGCAGGCGAAGCTCTGCCGGTATCTGAACGACGTCGGAAAGATCAGGATCGTCAAGGAAGGAACGGACATTTCGATGCGCGTCGCCGGGCGGACGTGGATAAACAGTGACGGCCGGAACAACATGCCCTCCGGCGAGATATTCACGGGACCCATCGAGGACTCGGTCGAGGGCACGGTGGCCTTCACCTTCCCCGCCTGCTACGGGGGGCGCGAGGTTCACGACGTTCGCCTCACGTTCAAGAAGGGAAAGGTCGTGAAGGCCAGGGCGTCCAAGGGTGAGGATTTCCTGAAGTCGATGCTCGATACCGATGAAGGCGCGAGGTGTGTCGGCGAGATCGCGGTCGGCACGAACTACGCCGTGGAGAAGTTCACGAAGAACACGCTCTTTGATGAGAAGATCGGCGGCACCATTCACATGGCAGTCGGATCTTCCTATCCGAAGTCGGGGGGAAAGAACAAGTCCGCCATTCACTGGGACATGGTCGCCGACATGCGCGACGGCGGAAAGATCTACGCCGACGGCAAGGTAATCTACAAGGACGGGCAGTTCACACTGGGCTAAAGGAGATTCAATGAGGGACCCAAGATACGCGAAGCTCGCTGGAGTGCTGGTCAACTACTCTGTGGCCGTCGAGAAGGGCGACCTCGTCGCCATCCAGGGCTCAGCGATAGCCGAGCCGCTTCTGGCGGAGATCTACCGCGCGGTCCTCGAGGCGGGGGCCCACCCAATCCTCAGAGTGCAGCTGCCGGGCCTGACGGAAATGTTCTTCAAGCTCGCGAAGCAGCACCAGCTCAAGTACGTCAACCCCGTGGCCGAGTTCGAGATTGAGAACCTTGACAAGGTCATCTCGCTTTGGGCGGACTCCAACACCAAGAGCCTCGCCAACGTGGACTCCAAGAGGCAGGCCGTGAGGAGCAAGGCGACGAGCAAGCTCTTCATGCGATTCATGCAGCGCGAGTCGGAGGGCGACCTCAAGTGGGTGGGAACACAGTTCCCTTGCAACGCCTCGGCTCAGGACGCCGAGATGTCGCTCGAGGAGTACGAGGACTTCGTGCTCAGGGCCTGCATGCTGCACCTCAAGGATCCAATCGCGGCGTGGAAGAGGGTGCACGGCAAGCAGAAGAAGATCTGCAAGCAGCTGAACGAGCGTAAGAAGATCAGAGTGGTTGCCGAGGGGACCGATCTTACGATGAACGTCGAGGGTCGTACGTGGGTCAACTGCGACGGCCAGGCGAACATGCCGGACGGCGAGATCTTCACGGGCCCCATCGAGGACTCGGTGGAGGGCACCGTGTCCTTCTCCTTCCCCGCATACTACTCCGGCAGGGAGGCGGACGGTGTCAAGCTGACCTTCAAGAAGGGCAAGGTCGTCAAGGCGCGCGCGTCCAAGAACGAGGATTTCCTCCACGCGATGCTCGACTCCGACGATGGAGCGCGCCGCGTGGGCGAGTTCGCAATCGGCACCAACTACTCCATCCAGAAATTCACGAAAAACACGCTGTTCGACGAGAAGATCGTCGGCACCTTCCAC
>DAOWER010000241.1 GCA_030638405.1 Candidatus Eiseniibacteriota bacterium
CCTGCTCTTTCCGCCCTTCCTCCTCCGCCCGTCCGTCCTGCTCTTTCCGCCCTTCCTCCCCCGCCCGTCCGTCCTGTCCTTTCCGCCCTTCCTCCCCCGCCCGTCCGTCCTGTTCTTTCCGCTCGTCCCGTCCTTCGCCCTCTTCCCGCTTCTTCTCGCCGCGCACGCCCTCGATCTCGTCCCAGTAATCGTCCAGCACGGACCGCGCGTCTTCGCTGCCGATGTCGGTGATGCGCCCCTTCTTGAAGTCCTCGATTGCCACGGTCGTGGTTGCCCCCTCCTTGTCGGAGAGGGTCACGCGTCCATGGAAAATGTCGACCGCGACAACCTTGCCCTTACCCCTGCCCTCACCCATCTCTATCTTGGTCCCCAGCTTCGGGTACTCCTTGCTCGCTTCCTTGTAGAAGTCCCTCTCGTACCGAAGACAGCACATCAGCCTGCCGCAGCCGCCCGAGATCTTCGGAGACCCGGGCGCAAGGTGCTGCTCCTTCACCATCTTGAGCGTCACAGGATCGAAGTCGTTGATGACGCCGCGGCAGCAGTAGTAGCGGCCGCAGCGACCATACCCCCCGAGCCTGCGGGCCTCGTCGCGAACACCGATCTGCCGCATCTCGATTCGCGACTTGAAGATGCTCGCGAGGTCGCGCACGAGCTTTCTGAAGTCGACGCGGCGATCCGACGTGAAGTAGAAACGGATCTTGTTCGAGTCGAACTGCCACTCGACGTCGACCAGCTTCATCGGCAGCCCCTGCTTAGCGATGCACTGCTGACAGGTTCTGTGCGCCTCTGCTTCCCTCTCGCGCAGGGACATCATTGTCGCGATGTCCTTGCTCGTTGCGCGGCGCAGCATGGGCCCCTGGATTCCCTTCGACCTGACCTTCTGACTCACCTCACTGCCTTCGCGAATCACCTTCCCGATATCGTGACCGCGCTCGACGTCAACCACGGCGAAATCGCCGATCCGGAACGGTATGTTTCTCGGGTTCGCGAAGAGCGCCTTTCTGCCCCCCTTGAACTCCATCTCGAAGGAGTCGGGCGTCCTGCCCAGTAGCTCCTCAGGCTGCATGGCTAACACCTCTCTTTGTTGCCGTCTCCTTGCGCGCGACCGCCATGTCCAAGAGGACCGATGTGAAAACGATGGTGGGGTTCGAGTATCGTTCGATCGCCCGTCGCGCATCGTCTATTTTGTCGATCAGACGTCCTAACGTCTCGACGTCCATCGCGTCGGCCGTGTCTGCCAGCTCTGCCAGATGCTGCGCGTAGAGCAGGTGCGGCGTGGCCGCCTCCTTGCCCATCTCCGAGAGCTTCAGAACGTCGCGGCACCACAGCAACATCAGATCCAGAAGACGCTGTTGTTCCGAACGGCCCAGTCGAAAAGCGAGCGCCGTGGCCTCATTGACGAGTGACGCGACATCACGCGTCCTCTTCCCCACCATCAGGTCGGCGACGCGCTTCAGGTCGACCGTCGGCCCCTGCTTGTCGGTCCTGACCGCCACGCCGACGCTGCCCTGGGCAAGCGATGCGGCGGCCCCGGCGCGGGCCTCGTCGAACCCGAGCCGCGGGTCTGCGAGCAACACTTCCTCGATCACGTCTCTCGCGAGGCTTGCGAACGGTATCTTCTGACAGCGCGAAACGACCGTAGCGGGCAGCGCATTCGGCCTCGAGGTCGTCAGGATGATGACCGTCTTGTCCGGAGGCTCCTCCAGCGTCTTGAGGAGCGTGTTGGCGGCCTCCGTCGTCATCATGTCCGCGTCGGCCAGGACGAACACCTTCCAGGGACCAATGTAGGGCCGCTGATTGGATTTCGCCACTACCTCCGAGAGGACGGTCTCCACGGAGATGATCGCGGTCTTCCGCCCGAAGTCCTGCTCGCGGTACCCGTCCTTCGCGTAGCCCGTGAGGAGTTCACTTCTCTCCGCGGGCTTGAGCGTGGTGGGCACCGGGAAGATGAGGTGGATGTCCGGGTGCGAGAGCCCCTCGGCCATCTTGCAGCCCGCACACCTGCCGCAGCCGGAGAGCCCCTCTTCCTCGCAGTTCAGCGCCTGCGCGAACGCGAGGGCGGTGGTCTCCTTCCCGACCCCGTCCGGGCCCTGGAAGAGATAGGCGTGTGAAAGTCTCTCCGACTCAAAGGCGGCCCTGAGGAGGCCGATGGCCTTGTCCTGCCCCTTGATTTGCGCAAGACTCATCGTTTCTCCAGAAATCGCTGCCCCGGAGGGCTCCTGCTCCGCGGTTCCACCCCTCGGCCGGCCGGGCTCGTGGCCCCAATCCACCAAAAGCCCCGGGGGGACGCCACCAAGCCGAACTGCCCGCCCGAAGCTAACTTACGATTCTATCCGGCGCACGGAGCGACCGTCAAGTCGATTCGGCCAGCCGTCGCGCGATGACCCCCGCCAGGCGCACTGCCGCGATCATGCTCCCCGGGTCCGCCTCTCCTCGCCCGGCGATCCCGAAGGCCGTACCGTGGTCGACAGACGTGCGGACCACCGGGAGACCGAGGGTCAGGTTGACACATCGTCCGAAACCCCAGAGCTTCGCCGCGACCGTCCCCTGGTCGTGGTACATCGCAAGGATGGCATCGTACAGCGACCCCGGACCACCGGAATCGCGGTCTCCGTGGCCCACGAAGATCGAATCGGCGGAATACGGTCCCGAGGCGTCGATGCCGGCCTCCCGCGCCCCCGCAATGGCCGGCGCGATGGCACGCTCCTCCTCGTCGCCGAACCTCCCATCCTCTCCAGCGTGCGGGTTGAGCCCCGTCACCGCTATCCTCGGGGAGCGGACACCCAGCCACGATCTCAGGCCGTTTGCGAGTATCTCGAGTTTCCCGGCAACGAGTTCCGTGGTGATGGCCGCCGGCACTTCCGCCAGAGGAAGGTGCGTGGTGGCGAGAGCGACGCGGCGCTCCCCCTGCACGAAGGTCATGACGAATCCCTCGGCGCCCGTGAGGCCGGCGAGGAACTCCGTGTGCCCGGGGAAGGAAACGCCGGTGGCGGCGATCGCCGCCTTGGAGACCGGTCCCGTCACCATCGCGTCTGCCTCGCCGGACATGCAGAGGCGAGCGGCCGTCTCGATGGACGCGAGAGCGGCTCGAGCCCCGCCGTCCGTCGGGCGTCCGGGGTCCACGGTGCCCGCGGAGACACCGACGTCCAGGATGTCGCCCGGAAGGGGAACGGACAGTCGACCTACCCATTGCTCGAGGGCGGCCGGGTCTGCGGCGATCGTGAGGTCGTAGTCGCGCGTGATCGAGATGTCGGCAAGAATTCTGAGCGCTATCTCCGGTCCGACGCCGGCCGGGTCGCCCATCGTAAGCACGAGCCTGGGCCGGTCTGCCGTATGCCCGGAGTCCGCGTCGCCACCTTCACGAGCGGAGGGGCCCCCGCCGCCGGGGGTCGCGCCTCCGCCGCCCGCGTGTGAAACAGAGAGGGCCAGCCGTGGCTGGCCCCTAGGCGTCCGACGCATGTACATCTTCAATGACCTCGTAAAGGGCGCGGGCCCTCTCCTTGCTCACGTTGCCCGTGGGGAGCGCGAGCACCCTCACCCGGAGAGTCCGGTCCCGCAGGCTGACGGTCAGCTCGTCGCCCACCTTGATCACCGTTCCTGCCTTGGCCTTCCTCCCGAGCACCGAGACACGCCCGGCTTCGCAGGCCCACTTCGCCACGCTGCGCTGCTTGATTAGCCTGGACAATTTCAGGAATCGGTCGAGTCTCATTCCTCCGGTACCATACCGGTCCGGATATCGACGAATATCTCGCTGGAGAGCCGGTCAATCAGTTCTTCGTACGCCTTCTCGGCCTTGCGCGCGAAGATGTAGTCCTTGAGGTTCTCGCGCACCTCGTCCAGCGATGCTATCCGGGCTTCCTTGTGTTCCAGGAGCTTGAGCACATAGAAACCGCTCTCTCCGGCCGTGACGTCGGCCACCTCGCCCGCGGAGAGCTCCGTCACGACATTCTTGAAGGACGGAGAAAGGTTCTCGTGCGTGAACCACCCGAGAACACCGCCTTCCTCACTGGTTGCCGGGTCGTCAGAACGCAGCCTGGCAAGCTCGGCGAAGTTCTCTCCGTCGAGCACGCGCTGCCTCAGGCTCTCCGCGGTGGCTCTGGCCCTGACCTCGTCCTCTGGGCCCGGTGTGACTCTCGCCAGAATGTGACGGGCGTGCACGCTAGTGTCGCTGGCCTCGAGGACCTGCACGATGTGGAACCCGAACCGTGTCGGGATGATCCCGCTGACCTCACCCTCTTCCATCGCGAACACGGCGTCATCGAACTCGGGCACCATGACGCCCCGGCCAAAGGTACCGAGGTCGCCTCCGGTCGCGCCGCTGGCGTCGTCGGAATACTCGCGTGCGAGGTCCTCGAACGGCTCACCGGCCGCGAGCCGCTCTGAGACTTCCGCCATGCGGTCGATCGCCGCCTGCTTGGCGTCCTCTGTAATCTTCGGGATCACCATTATCCCACCGACGCGGAAGGCCTCCGGAGCCTTCCCTACCTCGTCGGCATTTTCGGCATAGTACTTCTCAACCTCTCCCCAGGTAACGTCTATGCTACTGTGCACTTCGCCGCGCACGACCTTCTCGGCGAGCAGTCGCCTCTCGATCTCGTCGGCGTAGAGGTCCTTGAGCTCAGGAAGCGTCAGTCCCTCCTGGGCGAGGGCGGCCTCGAGGGCCTCCTCCGAGCCGTGCCGCTCCACCAGCTCGGCCACGCGGTTCTCCAGCTCACTCTCCAGTGCGCCGGGATCGAGCTGCACCGTGTCCCTGTGTGCCATGGCCACCAGCAGCATCTCGTCGACCATTTCGCGCACTATCCCCGATCGGACGCGGGCCATGTCATCCGTGGACAGCCCCGACGCTCCCGTGCGCATCTGGTAGATATAGAACTCCTCGTCAATCTCGCTCTCGAGAATGATCTGGTCTCCCACGACAGCGGCTATTCCATCGACGAGCTGTCTCGTGGTCCCGCTCTCCGCAGGCCCGGTCCCGTCCTGTGCGAACGCCGGGGAGATGAACGCGATCAGCAGGAGCGTCACCGCGACGGCGGCCAGAGCGTCTGTGTTCCTTGTCAAAGCCATCCCTTGTCTCCATCTCTGTCTAGGGCATCACGGCGCCGGTCGTCTCGCTCACTGCCCCTTCGTAGGAATCGCTGTCGCTTCTCAGTCGTGCGCGCGCCTCGTCGCGGAGAAGCGCGGTGTCGATGAGCACGGTCGCGTGACCTTCCAGCTCGGTGAGCCAGTTGTCGAACGCCGTGCGCCGCCGTAGGGAAGTAAGGAAGCTCATCACTGCGGCCTGATTAGAGTCGAACGACGGCTGACCCGCGCCGGGGTGACGGTCGAGCACCTTGATGATGTGGTACCCGTAGCTGCTCGCTATGACGTCTCCCACCTCCCCGACCTTCAGCCCGAACGCGGCCTCCTCAAGCTCGTGGACCATCTCGCCGCGCCTCATGTAGCCGAGGTCTCCGCCCTGTGACGCCGTCTGGTCTATTGACACGCTGGCTGCGACATTCTCGAAGGGCGTACCGGCGCGGATCTCCGCGAGCGCGCGCTCGGCCTCCGGCCTGTTGCGCACGAGGATGTGGGCCAGGCGCACTTGTATCGAGTAGTCGGTCCTGTGCTCCTGGAAGTACTCCGCGGCCTCTTCCTCTGTCACCTCAGGGATGTCCTCCACGAAGCCACGGATACATTGCTCGGCGACCAGTTCGCGCTCGATCTCGTTGAGCCTGCGACGCAGGTCCGCATCGTCGCCAAAACCACGACGGAGCCCCTCTCTGTAGAAGAGCTCCGTCTTGACCCATGTCTTCAGCGCCTCTTCCTGGTCGTCGAGGCTCATTACCGCGAGCAACTGCTCCGGGATCGACGCGTAGAATTCGTCGGCGGTCAGAACCGAACTGTCGACCCTGGCTATCGCCTCGGACGTTTCGTCACGGCCGCAGCCGGTCGCGAGACCCGCGGCGACACACAGCACTGCGAAGAGAGCGGCTCGCCTCACCTGACACCTCGACCCATGAATCCCTGGGGAGGACCGTCGACCCCCGGGGGCGGGCTAGTCTCGGGGACCCGCCTAGTTCAACTTGATGCTGACCGACTGGCCGCCGCCTGTCTCGCCGCTCGCCTTCTCCTTCAGGACTTCCGCCGGGTCCTTGATGTACTGGAAATTCTCCTCGACGAAGTCAATGGTAACGGTGTTGCGCGCGTCCTCGAGCATCGCGCTCAGAAGAGCCTCCCTCTTCGTCGAGACGACCGACTGCTTCACCGCGTTCCCGACCTCGTCGAAAGTCATCTGCCGTTCCGGGTACTTCGCGAGTACCTTCACTAGCGCGTATCCGCCTGGAGCGCGCACCGGCCCGCCGATCTCACCTATGTCGAGGTCAAACGCCACGCCCTGCAGGTAGTCGAGCCGCTTCTCGCCCTGCTGATACTTGGGTATCACGCCGTCCTTCGCCTTGCTCCACTCGTCGATCGAGAGCGTCTTCACCATGTTGGTGAACGTCGCCTCTCCCGATTTCACGCGCTGAAGGATACCGTTGGCCTGCGCCTCGGTCGACACGATGATCTGCTGGACGTCCACGCCGATGGGCTGGGCGAACTTGTCGAGATTCGACCTGTAGTAGTCGCGAATCTCCTGGCCGGTGGGCTCGTCGACCTTCTGCACGACTTCCTGATCGTACGCGATGTCGATGATGAACTCCTCGGTCCGCTGATCGAGATAGTCCTTCATCTCCTGGCTGTCCCGGTAGCCCCCCTCCTGGATCTTCGCCTCGATGCTCTCGCGCTGGATGTTGCGCTTGATGAAGGTCTCGATGCGCACGCGGTCGCCCGTCTTGATGGTCTCTATGCCGGGCACGTCCGCAGACATCCTAGCGTAGTCGCCAAGGGTCACGACCTTCTCGTCACCGAATATGTTGTACGTGACGAGCACCATCTCCGCCTCTTCGTCGGTGAACTCAGGGACGACCGAGATACGGGCGCGCTCCATGCGCTCCTCGCTGGTCGTAGCCTCCGTCTGCGGGATGGCCTTGAACGCGGCCTCGTCGATCTTCGTCCCGCACAGGTCCATCCCGTCGTCTGTGAAGACGGCGTTCGCCGACTCATTCCACTCGCTGAAGAGGTAGAACTCGAGCATGTTCCTCTTGAAGTTGCGAGCCTCGGCGGAGATGCCCACGAGGTGGCTCCCCTCGAGGGGCTTCGGGCTCGGCGGGTCCTTCCTGGACAGGACCCTGTAGATGTAGTAGGTCGCGCCTATCTTGTGCACAGGTGTGGTGTCGTCCTTGTTGAGGTAGCGGATCTCGACCCGCGTCAGCGGATGCAGGTCCGTCCAGACCGCCACCGGCACGCGCCCTTCGTCCTGCGCGGTTCCGGCCGTGGAGACTTCGATCGCGACGCGCCCGAAGTCTTCTCCACCCTCGGTCACGCGGCGGTGGGCATCGTTGGCCACGTCTTCGTCCATCGTGCTTATCTCTTGAAGCTGAAACAGATCGTCACGGACCGCGAAGTAATCTTCGACTTCCTCCGGCGTGACCTGCGCCGGCCCGACGATGAGCTTTTCCCTGAGCAGCTCCTCGGCCTTGGAGTCTGCGAAGTACTCGAGTGCGCCCGGGAGCCTGTCGTCGTTCAGAATACCCAGCCTGATGCCGTAGATGACGAGAAGCTCCTTGCGTATGACGTCCTCCATGAACTGACGCTTCCCCTCGTCTCCGGGAACGTCCGGGATCATCTCAGCGGGAACTCTCCCCAATCGCTCGTTGATGTAGCCGACGGTGACCTCGCGAGTTTCCACTATCCCCTCGTTGTCGGTCAGCCTGATTGCCGGTTTGTCCTCGACGGACGAACATCCTCCGACCACAGCGGCCACTACGACAGCAAGGACGAAGAAGGCTGTGAATTTCCTCATCAGGACACTCCTTTCGTGTCACCGAGGCCGCCGGATGAAGCCGGTGCCCCGCTCCCAGATGGAGAACGTCTCATCCCAGTAAAGGCGAAGAAGCCCGTGAACGGGCTCCGATGCGTAACGCTAGAGGTTATCAGAGTCTGCGAACTGCTTCAACACCTTTCTCCCCAACCGCAGGGCCTCTCTCCTGCCGCCTGGCGACGCGAACTTCACGGTCAGCCCCGCTGTTGCGTCAAACTCCAGGGGCGCCTCGCACGCCTTGAGTGCCGCGCGCAGGCGACCCGGCTTCGGCTCGAAGCCGGGCGCGAACTCCGCCTCAACGGTCCCGGCCGTCAGACCTATCCGCCTGACACCCACAACATCACACACGACTCTCAGGGCCTGGACCTCCAGGAGTCCCCCGACCTCCGGCGGCAGTTTCCCGAACCGGTCGGAGAGCTCGCTCGCCAGCGCATCGACCGAGTCCAAGTCACCAGCGTCCCGGATTCTCTTGTAGATGTCTATCTTCATGTCGTTGTCCGCGATGTAAGAATCAGGTATGTATGCATCCATTTTGATGTCCACGGACGCTTCCTGTTTCTCTACAGTCGCCTCTCCCTTGAGCCGTTTCACGGCGCCCCTCAAGAGCTTCGCGTAGAGATTGAACCCCACCGCCAGCATGTGACCGTGCTGTTCGGCGCCCAGGATGTTCCCGGCGCCCCGAATCTCGAGATCACGCATCGCAAGCTTGTACCCGGAAGAGAGCTCGGTGAACTCCTGGATGGCGGCGAGGCGTCGTCTCGCTATCGGTGTGATGCCGCGATCGCGCGGTATCAGCAGGTAGGCGTAGGCCCTGTGGTTGGAGCGCCCCACGCGCCCGCGCAGCTGGTAGAGCTGGGCAAGGCCGAAGCGGTCCGCCCGGTTGACGATGATCGTGTTGACGTTCGGGATGTCCAGGCCTGATTCGATGATCATGCTGCACACCAGGACGTCGATCTGTCCCTCGAGGAACTTCATCATCACCGACTCGAGCTGACGCTCTGCCATCTGCCCGTGGCCGACGTCGATGACGAACCCGGGGAGGATCCCCCTGAGGTAGGTCGCCATGCCCTCGATGGTCTCCACACGGTTGTGCACGAAGTAGACCTGGCCGCCCCGGTCCATCTCACGCAGGACGGCTTCCACGATCAGGTCCGCGTCGAAGGCCGCGATCTCCGTCCGAACGGGCAGGCGGTCCCTTGGCGGCGTGTTGATGATCGACATGTCGCGGGCGCCGACCAGCGACATGTGAAGCGTGCGCGGGATAGGGGTGGCGGTCATCGTGATGACGTCCACCGATTCCCTCATCTTCTGAATGGTCTCCTTGTGCAGGACGCCGAACTGCTGCTCCTCGTCCGTGACCAGAAGCCCGAGGTCGTGGAACTTGACGTCCTTC
>DAOWER010000113.1 GCA_030638405.1 Candidatus Eiseniibacteriota bacterium
AAGCCCGGGATCTGCACGAGCTCGCCCGAGCCGTCGTCCTTAACCACCAGCGCCGTGTTCCCGCGCCCCCATCGCACGAAGCCGTACGACACGTCATCCAGGAACGGGTCGAGGAAGCGATAGGAAAGGCCGTCCGGCAGGGCGACCAGGACGCGAGTGAACTGTTTGAGAGTCGGCACCGTTTCGGTGAAGCGAGTATCCGGTCCTCCGGCGACCAGGGCGGGGAACGCGTCCCTGCCCGCCGCGCGGAGCATGCTTATGAGGAGTACCGCCTTGTCGCGCGTGTCGCCGTACTTGTTTTCCAGCACCTGCTCGGCATCGTTCGGAGCGTATCCGCCGAGGCCGAGCCGTATGTTCACGTTCCTGACGCCGGTTGCGACGTCCAGGAACAACGCCCGTACTCTGTCCTCGCTGGAGGACAGCCCCTGCGTCAGCTCGGCCACGTGCGACGCGATCTCTCCGCCGGTCTCGACGTGAGGGAAGAACTCGCCAGCGAAGAAAGCCGCCGGCTGCTCCCAGTTCGTGTATGACGAGTAGATGACCGTCGGGTATAGCTCCGTCTCCGGCGGCATGTATTCCTCTCTAACCAGGGCCGGGACGTTGGAGACGCTGTAGATGATCTTACCCTGCTCCGCGGCCTTTCTTATCGTAGTCGTGCCCAGACCCCCCGTGTAGCCGATGCTCGAAGGGGCCTTGGCGTCCTCGGGATAGCGGATGGTGAACGAGGCGTCGAACACCGGGTCCGTGGCGCCCAGGTACTCGATACCGGAGTAGCTGCCGTCGACGGCCGGCTCGTGGTCTCCTCTGAGCTGAAGCTCCATCGTCGCCCCCGGCCCTGCCGCCGGGAAAGAGATGACCTTCTCCAGAACGTTGGTGTACATCGACGCTCCCTCGAGGAACGCCGGCGTCACCTCGTTGACCGCGTCCTCCTCCACCTCCACCACGCGCCCCGTTCTCGTGACCGTCACGCCCTTGATCAGCTTGAGCACCGAGAGCTCCGTGTTGAACAGGAACGACTGGTTGCTGTGTCGCTCGCGGCCCCTGAGCGTCAGGACCTTGATGAGTCTGTTGCGCGTGGTCACCACCGACCCGTCCTCGGAAACCTCCGCCATCTCCTGCACCTTGAGGAGGAGGGCCGAGGCGTCCGGGTAGTCATCCTTGTCGGGGGCGTTCTCCATCAGCGCCTTCACATCGACGTCGCGCCACTGCGAGACGTGCTCACCTATCGCGACGGTCTCTTTGACAGGCGGTGACACCGCCGCGCAGCCTACGAGAAGGGCCACAGCCGTCAGCGCAAACACGAGCTTCTTCATCTAGCCCTCCTCTCTCTTAAGAATGACCTCACCCTTCTCGGATCTCGCCGCAAGCCTGACGGCCTCCTTCAGGTTCAGGTAGTCCTCCGGCGAGATTTCGAATGTGTCGATCCCGAATTTCCTGTTGTAGCGGATGAGCCCGTTGCCGTCGTTGGATCCCGGCGGCACGTACTCGTACGTCATCGAGAGGCTGATGGCGCCCGCCTCGAAATCGACGGCGTCCGGCAGGTTCTCGACGACGAACCCATCGGGAAGCGCGACCTCCGCCTTCTCATCGACTCCCAGCGTGACCCCAAGCGCCACCGGGTACTTGCGTTCCGGCAGTCCCACCATCCGCCCGAACAGGAACCCGGACAACAGTTCGAACGAGCCCGTCGCGGCGGGAAGCCTGAAGAGCGTGTAGGGCTCGGCGTCCAGCGCGTAGTCGTCGATGTGATAGGAGAGCTCGATGGTCGTCGGCTCGTAGAGATCGTCCGCGTCCGTGACGGAAAAGCTTCTGAGCTCGGCTCCCGGATAGATGTTCTGGACCATCTGTTCGGCCGTCATCTCGAACTGCTGCGGTCCCATGTTCTTGTTGACGGTCCGGAGTATGAGCTCGTAGAAGCCGTTCCCCGTGATGGTAACGTCGCCATGGATGCTGCCGTCGTCGGCCAGCACCGCGCGGTCCGTGATGTCACCGGAGTTCGCGGTGGCCGGAACATGCGCGGCCTGCCGAATGTCCTTACCCTCCTCGGTGGCGACCAGGAGGTAGCGGTCGCCGACGTATCCGGCGTAGACCTCGCGCGCCTCCTCGATGGTCGGATCGATGTAAAGATAGCCGCCGTCCGGTCCCTCGATGGCCACGATGCCGTGCTCGAAGTAGATGGTCGGTATCTCAGTGTCCATTCTGTGGCTCGGGTTGATCGCCACCATCCAGGAGGGCACGCCGATCTCCGAAAGCATAGTGATCATGAGCGTGGCCTTGTCGCGGCAGATGCCGTACTCCTTCTCGAGCGTGTAGGCTGCGAAGTGCGGCTCGAGGAACGCGCCCCGGTCCATGGCTATCCCCAGGTAGCGAACGTTCTCGAGGATCCAGTAGTGGATGGCGCGGATCTTGTCCTCGGTGGACGTCAAGCCGTCGGTGATCTCGGCGACGAGGTCCTTGATGGAGTCCTCCGCGACGCACTTCTCGTCTACCATCTTCCAGACGTATCGGGACATCTCTTCCCAGGTCGGCATCGTCGAGACGATGAGGCGCGCGGCTATCTGTCGAGGAGGAGCCATCACGAGCTCGCGCTCGATCTTCGGCATTCCTCGCGCGGTCCAGGTGTAGACCGTGCGGTCCCCGTCGGTGGTCTCCTTGTACTCGGCCTCGCCGTTCTTCACGACGTGGACGAGCGGGAGACTCGACGGGCCGACGATGGTCACGCTGGACTCAACGATGGGTTCCACGTACTGGAGGAAATAGATGCCGTTGAAGCCGTTGTTGATAAGCGGCTCGTAGCTCTGATGGACAATGTACTCGATCGCGTCGCCAATCTCGAGGCCCGGGAAGACGACGGATATCTCTCTGAAGTCAGCCTCGAAGATGTTCATCGCGGAGATCTCCGGGGGCGTGCCCTCGGTAATGAGATCTTCCCCGACGACTGTCTCGGTGCCGTCAGCCTTGATGACCCTTGCCATCACGATCTCGACGGAACCGTATCTTCTGTGGTAGGTGAGCGACACGCTGCCGTTCCCGTCCCGACCCTCCTCCGTGAGCACCTTCACGAAGGTGTGGTTGTACTGCTCGTAGGCGCCGGTCTCGTCGAACTCGACGTGAGTGCGGTCGAGCCCGGTGACGGAGTTGGCGTCCGGATACTCCTCCAGGCCTCCCAGCTCGTTCGCCAGGCTCACAGCGGCCGACAGCTCCAGCGGCTCAAGAACCGCCTGAGCGAGCGTCGGCAGCGCCGCCACGGCGACCGCCAGGAGCAGGCCAAGGGAGATTCGTGCATGTTCTCGCATCTCCGTTCCCCCGATCCTCGGTTGAGCCCGGGGTCTACGCCCCGGGCGCTCTGATGATTCGCGTTCAAGACCAATTATGCACGCAGACACGCCCGCGGGCAAGCGCGGCAGACCATGAACACCCTATCTTGGCACGCGAATGGCAGTGTGTTACCATCAGCACGCCGGTGGGTCGATCTGAGCGCATCCGCCGGCCCGATGATAACGTACACATGAGTCATGTATGCTCGGACGGAGACGATATTCGTCCTATCCGCAGGGGGACACTACGATGACGCGCATGAGAACAAGCTCCACGCCTCTTCTCGCTTTCTACATGCTGGTGGTCCTGCTCGCTGGTGCGGTCGTTCTGGCTGCGGCAGGTGCGGCGCATGCCGCGGACGCGACGCTCGTCCCGGTGGCTCCAGCGGAGGACGCCAAGCTTCCGTACGACATCCCGCTGCAACCCTGGCTCGTTCCGGCGGTACTGGATCTCGAGACAGAGTTCGTGGACGGGTTGTCTGCTGAGTTCAACGGCATCGCCGGGAGTCAGACCGGTGAAGACCTGACGGTGCTCGTTGAGGCAGGCACGGAGCTCAGGGCCACCACGGCGCGTGTACGGGAGGCGATGGACGCGATAGGTGGACTGGACGTCACGTTTGGTATCGAGGGTATCGCCCGCATGATCCCCGCGGAGAGCGCCTTCAGGGACACGTTCTTCGGCTTCGTCGTATGGCACGAATTCTCGTCTGCACCGGCCCGCGGGATGATGAAACGCTTCGAAGAACTGGTGAACGACGTGACCGTCGGAGGTGAAGGAACAGCAGATCTCGCCGCCGAGCTCGCGACGGCTCAGGAGGACCTGAAACAGGCCATCGAGGAGGGGAACTCGGACCGCATAGCCGAGCTCACTCCCGCCATCATCGACGTATCGACGCGGATTGACGCCGTCTGTGGATCGGTCGCGGCCGGAGCGCTGGACCTGGGCGTTCTTATCGACTCACTCGGTGTCGACAGTAGCGAGCTTCTGGCGGACAAGTGGGCCGAGGCGTCACGGGTCACGGCGGCCGTGAGCGAATCGGCGCAGCTGACGGGCCCTGCACTCGAATCGATGTCCGGCGTGCTGCACCTCCTGACAGAACTCGGGGGTCTCCGAGAAGTCGCCCTGAGCTCCACGGACGCCTTGAGCGCAGCTCCCGGGGCGGACGGCAACCTCTACATCCCGTGGACGATGATGAAAGACGATTGGGAGCTTGCGCGCAGCGTCGAACAGCTCATCATCGAGGAACCCCCGGCGCACGCGGCGGAGGGCGAGCAAGGTGACGATCACGCCGGCGAGGAGGACGAGTACGTGGGAGGCTACGCGATCGAGGAGACCAGAGCTAACCTCGATGCTCTGCTCGTGCACCTGGTCAGGGCCAACGAGATATTGGCCGAGCGCGCTGTGGAACACACATCGACCCTGGTCGCCGAGGCGGCGATCACGGTTGAGGAGTTCTATCTCGATCGAGAGGAGTACTCGGACGACCTGAGGAGCAGGCGCAAAGCGAAGGTGTTCGAGCTGGTCGGCAAGGCCATGAGAGAGAACATGGACCTGGTGTCGGCGAAGAAGTCGGCCCGGGCGGCACGAGCGGCGCTCGCCAGCGCCCGCAAGCACGATGTGCGGGGCGCCGGTTCCGAGGTCGACGCGCTCTATAACTACCACAACGCCTGGCTGCACTCCCTGAACGCAGGTGCGGCCGCACAGCGGTCCACAAGAGTCATCCCATCGAAAAAATAACGCAGCACGAAGCACCCGACACGAGGCACCCGACATGATAAGAGGCGTCTTCTTCGACGCGGGAAACACAATCCTCTTCCCGGACTACTACATCTACCGTGACATATGCGAGGCGCTGGGCGTGGAGGCCGCCATCGATAAGATCGTGCGGGCGGAGGCCGGAGCGAGAAGCGCCTTCGACAGGTCGGTGGCCGACTCGCCCGGCTCGGACGTGCACGGGTTCTGGTCGGTCTACTACACGCCGTTCTTCGAACTGCTCGGCGTTCCGGACGAGTCGATATCGGACGCCATCGAGATGACGCGCGTCGCCAACGACACCGGACTCGGCATATGGAAGGAGCCAGTGGCGGGCCTGGACGACACACTGGACGAACTGTCGTCGCGCGAGCTGTCGCTGGGCGTCATCTCCAACTCGGACGGGCGCCTGGAGTGGCGGCTGGAGGAGATCGGCCTTCTCGACAGGTTTGACTTCGTCATCGACTCGGCTATCGTGGGCATGAGCAAGCCGGACCGCAGGATCTTCCAGAACGCCCTCAATGTGAGTTCTCTGTCCCCGGAGGAAGCGGTCTACGTCGGCGACTACTACGAAGTTGACGTGCGCGGGGCGAGGGCGGCCGGCATGTCGCCCGTGCTCTTTGACCCGGTCGGAGCCTACGGCGCTGTCGACTGCGAGGTCATCTCAAGGCTCAAGGACATCGTTAACGTCGTCGATGGATGGATGGACGACGCGGGCTGGTCGGACGATGCGGGCCGGCCCGACGACGAGGACGGCGACGACGTGGTCTGAGAGAACCGCCGCGCGCGGACGCTCCGACTCATTCCGGATGAGGCACCAGTGGACGGCATCATCGGCGCACTTCAGATCCCACTCATGCTAGCGATCCTGCTCTTCTCCGTGATCATCCACGAGGTCTCGCACGGACTGGTGGCGGAGAAGCTGGGCGACCCAACGGCTCGGAGGCAGGGCAGGATCACACTGAACCCGGTTCCGCACATCGATCTCGTGGGGAGTATCATCCTGCCGGCGATGGCGGTCCTGCTGCACCTGCCGCTCCTGGGTTGGGCGAAGCCGGTCCCGATCGACATACGGCAGTTCAGAGACCCCATGCGCGACTTCGCCATAACGGCGCTGGCCGGGCCGGTCTCCAATCTGGCGCAGGTGATGGTCTACTCGATCATCTTCCATGTGGCCATGGCGCTGGGGTGGACGCTTCTGGCCACCGTCGGCTATTGGGGCATATACATCAATCTTCTCCTCGCCATGTTCAACCTCCTGCCGGTCCCTCCTCTGGACGGCTCCCGTCTGATCGCGGCCGCCCTGCCGCGGGACATGGGCTGGCAGTTCCTCAGCGTCGGCCGTTACGGCTTCATGATCCTCATGTTGCTCATCTTCACCGGTGCCCTGAGGCCCCTCTTTGCGCTTGTTGGGATACTCCACTCGGCGATCGTCTACTAGACACGACCAGAGCTTCTGTGCCGAGGAACCCCACCCACCCGGCCTGCATCCTAATGGGTGTGCACGAGACGTTGTGCATAGGACTCGCGG
>DAOWER010000091.1 GCA_030638405.1 Candidatus Eiseniibacteriota bacterium
GCACTGAAGACCGGCGTCCCGCAACAGCCCTGCGACTTCGGGACAACGACGTCGACGCCTGCGCGGTTCAGCGCCTCGACGGCGGCCCGGGCGCTCTCCGGATAGATGAGATTGGCAGCGCAGCCGACGAAGTAGGCAACGCGGGCCGTGCCCTTGGATGTCGGAATGGTCTCGGGAACCGACTCGAGAAAGGTCCGGCGCGCGAACTGTGGGAACACCCTGTGACGGTCCACGCCCACGGCCGGCAGCAGCAGTCTGAAGGGGCTGTCCTTCGGCAGCCCTCTCAGCACGAATCGCTGGAAGAACGACGCCGTCTTCCCCACGGGAGGAAGCAGCCTGCCGCGGCGGAGCAGCTGTCGGAACACGAGACGCTTGATGAACGGGAGTCTACCGGCCTCGACGAGACCGCTCCGTGCAGACAGGATCAGGTCGTCGACGCGGACGTCGTTAGGGCACGCATCGACGCACGCCTTGCAGTTGAGACAGAGCTGCATCCGATCGTCGAATATCTCGGTGAGATTGAGCTCCCCGTCGAGCACGGCACGAATCAGCGCGACCTTGCCGCGCGCAGCGGCGTCCTCCCGCCCGATCTCCGCGAAGATGGGACACACGGACCGGCAGGTGCCGCAGCTCCGGCACTTGTCGGCGATGTCCTTTCGCAGGGTGAGCTCCGCGCCGGGCCCTCTCATGACCGCACCTCGCGGGGCAAGAGATCAGTCACGTAAGGAAACACGCCCTCGGGGTCGAGCTCCCGCTTGAGCCGCTCGAGCAGGAGGAGCGCGCCGTCCGCGCCGCCGCTGGAATCCGCCCGCGCGGGCTGACCAGAACCGGCCGCGGGCGCCATCCTCTCGAAGTCCCGCCGGTAGCGCTCAAGGACCGACTCGCGGTTGGCCAGTGACTCCAGGCGCAGCGTGAGTGAGGTCACGACTCCCAGGGTGCCGCGCGAACCTACCAGGAGCTGCTTGAGGTCGTATCCGGTCACCGACTTGACCGTCCTGGCGCCGGCGTGAAGCAGAGACCCGTCCGCCATCACGGCCGCAAGCGCGAGCAGATACCGTCGCGCGAGGTTCCCCTCCAACGTCCAGCCGCCCGGCAGGCGTGCAATGACGCCGCCAAGCAGATCGTCGGGGGCGCAGAAGGAGGAAGGAGGCCAGCAGAGTCCGTTGGCAGCAACGCGCTCCTCAAGGCCCGCGACGGTGACGCCGGCCCCGACCACGGCCGTGAGGTCCGCGGGTGCGACTTCTTCGATCTCGCTCAGCCGTTCAGGAGAGAGGTGAAGCGAGGGACCGCTATCCCTTAGCTCTGCCCAGTGCGGCGTCACGACCCAGCCCTCCTTCCGGGCCAGACGAACGACCGCGGCGACCTCCTGCGCGCTGGCGGGCAGAGCTGTCGCCCTGCCCGTCTCCTCTCTCAACTCGACACCGATGGCAGAGAGTCTGTCGCGCATGCGCCTCCCCGGAGCCACGAGCGCCCGTGACGGACCGCCCACGCTACCTGTTGACGCGAGGCCCCCTGGCCACGACCATCCGGCCGACATTGCTGGTTGCCGTCGTGCCGTCCGCGCCGCGCGCCTCCACCACGTAGAGGTAAAGCCCGTTGGCCACGAGATCGCCGTCCGCGTCGACGCCGTCCCACTCGACCTCGTTGTAGTTGAGGTCTCCCGGAGCGTAGTCGATGGTCTTGATGAGGCGCCCCCCGACCGTGTAGATGTCGATGCTCACGTCGGCGCCGCTCTGGTTCAGCGTGTAGATGATCCTGGTCGTGCTGTGGAATGGATTCGGGTAGTTGATGACCTCATCGAGAGTGATACTCTCATGCCCGACAACGTGGACGACGAAGACGCCCGTCTGACCGTTGACGTCGGTCGCGGATATCCTGATGTCGTATGATTCCTCCAGGATCGTCGTCTCGTATGTGATCCTGTACCACCGGCCGAGCTCGCCCAGTGTGTCGCCGACGGCCTCGACCGTGTAGAACTCCTCGCCGACAACACCGTCGTGATCCTCCACCACGATGCTCGCCGGGTCAATCTCCACCTCGTCGATGATGTCGGCGACGAACGTCACGGGCTGTCCGCCGCTCGCTTCAATATACTCGCCGCTCAGGATGGGCGTGCCGTCGATCGTCACCTGCATGGTTGGAGGGCTCATCTCCAGGTGCAGGAGCGGGTCGCCGAGAAGGACGTAGGTTCGCGCGGGTGGAGAGTGATTCTCGGAGGTGATGAAGTTCACGGTGCCCACGCCCAGAATGGAGCCCAGCGTCCACCTGGGCCAGAAGTAGTCCGACGGCGGTCCGGCGGGGGTCTCGGCCTCGAAGAACGCCTCGAAGATGTCGCGGTTGAAGTCCACGTTGTCGCCGAGCTGGGCCGCTCCCGCGCACGCGAAGCCGGCGACGGCGCCGCGGCCAGACGGGAGGAACATCATCTGCTCGACGATGGACTCGTAGCCGCCGCTCGCTCCCTCTCTGTAGTTGTGGAACTCCGCCAGGTGACAGGAGAAGCCGAGGAAGATGAACGGCATGCCGTCGTTGCGGAGGTCGCCGAGGTCGTTCTGGGTCGCCGCGCCCGCCTGGACCAGCTGCTCGTGCGTCATCAGGGAGCGGTTGCCGTGTCCCTGGAAGTTGACTATCACCGCTCCGTCACTGAGCCCGCTCAGAAGCTCAGGCGTGACCGAGCCCCTCACGTAGGGATAGACCTCCTGGGAGAAGTACTCCCAAGGCTCCGATGCCGGCGGCGTCACGCCGTTGGACTCGTGGAACGGATCCGTGTAGCGCCTGAGCATGAAGAGCGTCGTGTCGATACCCGCGGGGGACGCAGCGACCATCTCCGAGAAATCCACGGAGTGCGTTGTGAAGCGGCTCTCGCTCGCGTACCAGGTGTACGATCCTCCCGCCGTCCCGTACTGCCACTGGTCGTCAGCGATGAAGTAGACGTTGTTGCGCCACTGCTCGTTCGGCGCGTAGTTCTCGTAGGAGAGGATCTTCGAGACAAGATTGCTCAGCTGCGTACTGCCGCCGACCGACAGGCGTCCGATGAACATCCGCGGGAAATAGTAGGGCTCCTCGTCCGAAGAGATGAACCACTGGTCGCTGGCGGTTATCTGCGGGTAGTTGGGGCTCCCATGTCCGAGGACGGTGGGGATGAAGTCCGGCTGGCTCGTGCTCTCGCGCCCCTTGGTGTCCGAGCTCGCGTCACCCACCAGCATGACGAACTGCGGCGTCCTGTCCCAGTTGGTGAACGCGTAGTCGAAGTAGTTCTTGAGAGCCTCGAGCGACTTAAGGCCGCCGCCGAACTCGTCATACACCTCGCTCACCCGCGCGTGCGCCACGACCCACCCCTCCGACTCACGGTGGGAGATCAGAGCCTCAACACCGCTCGCGAAGCCGTCGTACGAGACGACGATGAGGTCGGCCTCGTCCGCCCACAGATCTGCGGGTTCCCGCCGCTCGACTTCCGTGACCGAGTGATAACCTCCGGCCTCGGCCGACTCGTAGCGCGTGAAGCCGGCCACGTCGTCCTGGAATGTCAGTGAGTAGTCGCCGCCCCCGCCGCTCACGTTCTCGGGACCCAGCGTCAGCTCCACCGTGGCGAACGGGTCCGTCACGTCGAACAGCCGGAACTGCTCCGAGGCGAATCCGTCGACCTCGAACTGCGACACGCCGGTCTCGCCGGCGTTCGTGAAACCCAGCCTGCCGCGCGAGGTGAACTCCCGGTCGTAGTCGAACTCGAACCAGTCGAGGTTGGCGGCGGCGCTGTCCGGTACGCCCGTTGCGAGGAGCGTGTGATTCCCGTCGGTGAAGTACCAGGTCGGTATCGGACCGCTCAGGTAGATGTGCTCGTCCATGGTCTGGCTGATGCCGCTGAACGAGAACCGGCCGACGTAGTTGTCCGCGATATCACCGTAGGCGATGCTGAAGTCGATGTAGTGTGTGTTGCTCGTCATGCCGTGGTATCTGGCCCGCATCCGGGCATCGCCCGGCGGGTACGCGTCGTAGAGCGTGAACGGGAGCGTGTAGTTGTCGCCCAGGAGCTGGTAACGCGTCCAGTGGTAGTAGTCCACGTCGTCGTCATCGGGCGCCACATCGAAGTACACGTCCTCCTCGAACCTCACCGTGTCCCGAAAGCTCGGCGGCGCTTCCAAGCCTATCTCGTCGAGCCACGCGGGCCTGGTGTCCATGCGAACCGCCAGATCCGCGTCGTGAGCGAACCAGTAGGCGTTCTCGGAGCCGTAGCGGTCCTCGTACCCGATGGGCATGTGCTGCTGCTCGAAGCTGAGCGCGTGGAAGAGGACGTAGTCCGCGTCGTCGAAGAACCCATCCTCATCCGCGTCGACGACGACGACAGCAAGCGGCGTCTCAACGAACGGGTCGGGCTCGCCTGCGTCGTAGGACCGCTGGTAGACCGCGACCTCATCGACCGGCACGGACGTGTCCAGTCCCTCCGCCGAGAGTTCCGCGAAGTCGAGCTGATGCATCCCGGACTCCGTGGTCAGAATCCTGTACGCCTCGTGGCCCTGCCTGGTCCTCATCGCCGCCCGCCCGGGCTCGCTCCGCGCCCGCCACTTCGCCGCCTGCCGGTGGTTCAGGACGGTCCTCGTGTAGGTCCTCTCCCACTCGGGTTCGAGCCTGACCGCGTCCGTGAGGCCCGGGGGGCGCCTCGTCTCGACGATGGAGATCCGAACCAGGATCCTCCGGTGAAGCGTGAGCGCGCCGCTACGCGCGGAGTACTGGAAGGGATTGAGGACGATACGTGCCACCCGCTGATGTCGGAGAGTGCCCTGAGCGCCGAGCTCAGCGACTGACGTGGGGTAAGACCCTCCGCGGCTGTAGTACTCCTCATCGATGGTGAACCGTTGGACCGGGGTGGCGATCTCGCCGTCACCAATAAACTCCTCCGCGGGAGACGGCTCGACACGATGCGCGCCGAGGTTCTCGGTCTCGGTGGAGACGACCTCCAGGTCCAGCCGCGCGCCGAAGGGTATTCCTATGAGAACGGCCTTCCTAGGAAGCGACGGCAGCCCGGCGGCGTCGGTGTGGTCGTACCGCGGCGCACCAACGCGTACAAAGGACTCGCCACCGACCGCTATCTCCTCGAGGGAGAAGTCATCGGTGGCGAGTTCTATCAGTATCTCGTTGTCCTCGGAGTCGAGAACGCGCGCCTCGTTCACTGAAGCGGCGGGAATCGCCGTGAGAGCGACAATCGCCACGGCCGCCAACGCAGACCTGTGGAACATCGTCTTGAACCCCCCGTCAGCACGCCCTCCCCGCCATCCACGTCGGGTTCGCAAGCTCGTCTGAGCGGCGGCGCAGAGTGCGCGCTCTCTCGCGCCTAGTGAGTGATCTTCGGCAGGTACGCGGCGAAGTCGAAGTCCTGGCTGTTCTCTTCGTCGTGACAGCGCAGACACGTGGCGACCGTTACCTTCCCGTACGAGCCGTCCCGGGCGTGTTCGGTGGCCTTCCCGTGACACGCCTCACACTGGACGTTCTTCAGGTTGTCCTGCACCGTGACGGACCCGTCGAGCGGGATGTCCAGGGAGCAGGTTGTGTGACACCTCAGGCACTCGGGATTGGTGGACTGGTGCCCGCGCTCGAGCGTCGCGAACGCCTTCGCATGAGCGGTCTCGGTCCACTGGTCCATTTGAGGCTGATGACACCTCTGACACGTCGCCCCCACACCGAGACACTCCTCTTCGTACAGAGACGTCGTCGGGGTTGACGCGGGCTTCCTGGCGGCCGCGCGGCGCTTGCTCGCGTCCTCTATGGCGACCTTGTGCTCCTTCAGGAGAAGAGCCATCGCCGCGTCCGACGGGACCTTTTCACCGAGATCGAATGTCAGCCCGGTGTACCCGAGATACGCATTCTCCTCGTCGAACTGAAGCCGGTAGTCGGACATGCGCTGACCCTTGTATCCCGGCTGCAGAAAGACGGTACTTCCGACCTCGAAGGGCTTCGCGGCATACTGCGCAACGACCCCGATCAGCATGAAGTCGATGCCGGGCATTTCCTCCGCCAGGAGCTTCGACTGCTCCAGTCCCAGCTGGCTCAGGAGGACGACGTAATCCGCCTTCTCCTGGAGCTCCTCCAGCACTGCCGGGAGTGTCTCCGTGGGCTCACCGATGATCACGCCCAGTTGCTCGACGTCCCTGTGCGTCCTGACGTCCGCGTCGGGATCGAGCGCCCCCGTGATGCCGAACTTCACGCCGGCGCGCTCCACGATTATGTAGGGTTCGACGAAGAGCTCACCGGTCAATTCATCGTAGACGTTTGCCGACACGACCGGCAGGTCGTGGTCGGCGATCAGTTGCTGCAGGTACTCGCCGCCCCTGAAGAGGTCGAAAGCTCCGATGGTCGTCGCCGCGCACCCAGACTCCATCATGGCTGTCGCGTTCATCGCGTCGATGAGCTGCGATTCATACGACCTGCGCGTGACGAAGCTGCCTCCGTCCAGATGGAGTATGTATGGGGTCTCCTGCGTTGTCTGGTTGATGTAGCCGGCCCTCCGGACCAGCCCGCCTTTCTGGCCCCCGTGTCACCCGCAGGGCTCAAGCTCGCCGCGAGTGTCAGAGACCGCGAGAATCGCGATCTCAAACGGTCCGTCAGGCCGCTCGGCTCGCTGGACCACAGCGCAGCCGGCCATGATCAGGCCGGCCAAAAGGATGAGGAGTAGTCTTCTGCTAGGAAACACACACACCTCCTGAGGGCGCTTGCTCTCCCCGTGGCTTCAGTTCATGGTTCCGGGTACCCACTGCTGCCACATAATAGCACGCCCCCAGCTGGCGCGCAAGGAGGCGGACTATGGACACCACCAAAGGTCGGTTCTTCGGACACAAGAGGCGACCGCTTGCGGAGCGGACCGGGACCGTCGTGCAGGCTCCTGGTCGGGGTCGGAATCGGCCGCATGGAGGAGGACCACGCTAATGCAAGCCCGGGCGACGTGACGCGCCGCCCGGCTCCTGTACTGCTGAGTTCGTCCAGACTATTTGTACATGGCCTTGATGCTGCCCCACGTGGCGTCCTCGACCGGCGAAGCATCCGGGCAAATGGCGCCACCGATGCTGCCGTGGGCGAGGTGCTGGTAGAAGTCGACCTCCGCGGGATCGTTGCAGTCGAGCAACCAACGCGGATAGTCCGGGTGGTCCAGAAGCTCGATGCAGCACGCGCCGCCAAGGTAGTACAGCGACACGTAGGCCACGCACACGTCCGCGTCGGTCATGCAGTCCGTCGACGCAAGCGTGATGCCCGTCAGGTAGTTGCCGATCGCCAGGTCGCCAGGAAGAAGGTTCGTGAAGCTCGGCGGGGCGAACACGCCCGGGCAGTCAACCATCACGTCGCTGACCATGAACGACGCACCAGCCATACCCATGTCCAGGTCGCCGAAGCAGATGTACGCCAGAACGGTGGTGTACGGCGCCGGTGTCACGTAGTGGATTCTGTTGGGCGGGTCGAAATCAATGTAGCCAACCACGTTCGGGTTGCCACCGGCGAACGCCATCGTGGCAACGAGCATGACAAGTCCAGCTATGAGCAGGCGCTTCATGTGTCTCTCCTTCATGCAAGTAGAACGACTCTCCCACACCAGTGACGGCTCATGCCGCCAATCTCAATCCACAGCTCCACCGTATCACCCCCTCCAGCAGTAGCGTGCCCGGCGGTCGAAACCGCCGACTCGGGCAATGACGCCGGATTGGTCAGGCTGATGTTCACACCAGAGCCGTGGCTATTCGTGAGCGACCAATCGCTCATAACAACGTGCATTACTCATACCATAATCATTGTACTACATCAAGAGACGCTCTGCAAGGGGAATTCACCGTAAGCCCAGCGGATCCTCTTTGCGCCGCCCAGGGCTCAGTTCTCCGAGATCCGAACCAACTCCAAACCTGCTGCAGCCGCACGCGGGCCTGTTCTCTCGCCCCTTCGCCTTGCACATCGCGACTTCGCGGCGCACTGGTGCCAGCGCGCCGCGTCGTCTGCATGGGCCAGGCGACCCGCGCCGGGCGCGGTCAACGCCGCAGCCCAGCTCGGATCCGCAAAAGATTGAGGCCTCCGTGGTTGCCCAGGGAGGCCTCAAGAGCCGACATGATCAACCAAGCCGACCACTACTATCACTGCACAGACCGTCCTACTGGTACATGGCCTTGATGC
>DAOWER010000251.1 GCA_030638405.1 Candidatus Eiseniibacteriota bacterium
ACCGGCGGTCATCAGGTTCGCGAGGCCGGTGCGGCCACCGGCGCTCACGCCCGCGACGCTCTCGACGTAGCTCGTCGTGGTGGACGTGCCGACCGCGGCGCCGACCATCGTGCCCACCGAGTCGGACAGAAGCGCCTTGTTGACGCGCGGCAGCTTCCCGTCCTTCATGAAGCCGGCCTGCTCGCCGACCCCGATGAGCGTGCCCACGGTGTCGAACATATCGAAGAAGAGGAAGACGAAGATGGGCGTGAGGTACTCCCAACGGAGTGCGCCGATCGGATCCATCTTGAACAGCGTCGGCTCGAGCGTCGGCGCCGCGAAGACGCCGGTGAACGTGATGAGACGCGTCGCCAAGCCGACGACGCCGGTCGCAAGGATGCCCCAGAAGATGCCGCCGCGGACCTTGGCGGCCATGAGTACCCCGGTGAACGCGAGGCCGAAGAGGGCCAGCAGAGTGTGCGGGCGGTGCAGGTCGCCCAGCGTCAGGTACGAGGCGGGGTCCGACTCGATGATACCGGCGTCCTTCAAGCCCAGGAACGCGATGAAGAGACCGATGCCGGCCGCGGTGG
Organism: Candidatus Eiseniibacteriota bacterium; assembly: GCA_030638405.1. Classification (GTDB taxonomy): domain Bacteria; phylum Joyebacterota; class Joyebacteria; order Joyebacterales; family Joyebacteraceae; genus JALGZG01. Next base: position 570 of record DAOWER010000251.1, read on the forward strand.
CCAGCTTGAGCGTGCCCGGGATCGCCGTGACGATGAGCTCGCGGACGCGCGCCACGGTCAGGATGGTGAAGACGACGCCCGAGATGAACACGATGCCGAGGGCGATGTTCCACGGCACGCCCATCTTGCCGCACAGCACGAAGCTGAAGTACGCGTTGAGCCCCATGCCGGGGGCGAGCGCGATGGGGTAGTTGGCGAGGAACGCCATCAGAAGCGTCGCAATGGCCGAGGCGATGCACGTGGCGGCCATCACGGCCCGGAACTCCATCCCGGCCCCGACTGAGGACGAGAGGATGGCGGGATTCACGAAAATGATGTAGGCCATCGCCATGAAGGTCGTCGCACCGGCGATGAGCTCGGTGCGCGGAGTCGTTCCGTTCTCCTTGAGCTTGAACAGGCGCTCCAGCATGGTTCGTCCTCGCCTTCTGTCCCAGGGGGCGGGATGTGGTGGGGCCGCCGCGCGTTGTCGACCGAGGATGCCGATTCGCTACTCGCGAGCAGTATATGGAGGGAGCCCCGAGGCGGGCAAGAGGAAAGGGGCGGCCCGATATGCGCTGTCGGACCGCCCCCTATGAGGAATCCGGGAGGGGGTTCCCGAACTCCCTGAGTCGCGCTAGTACCCGCGCATTCCGCCCTTCCCGCCGCGTCCGCCGCCGGGGCGCCCGCCCATTTGGGGCCTCATGGCGTCGCGCCGACGGTCTGCCTCATCCATCATCTTTCTATACTCCGCCATCTGCTCGCCGGTGAGCAGCTCCGAGAGGTCGTCCTCGGTCCGCTCGCGTACGTCGTCCATCCGCGCCCGAACCGATGCCATCGCCGAGGGATCGGGCCTCCCGCTCATCTGCGAGGACATTTCCTGCTGGATGTCCTCCCGCTCGTCCTCGGCGCTTTCGAGCACGGCACGGACAGCGGGAAGCTGCTCGGGTTCAAGGTCGAGCCGGGTGATTATCTCGTAGACGCCCGGCCCGGGTGGCGGGCGCATGGCGCCGTCGCGACCGCCCCGCTGGAAGTCGTCGCTCGATTGGGAAGCGCAGCCTGACAGCACCACGACGGCCCCGAGCGTCGCCGTGACGACCACGAGCACAGACGTGACGACCGCGAGCACAGACGTGACGACCGCGAGTGCTCTTGCCGAAGACGGACCGGTCCTGGTGAGGCGTTGCTGCCCCTTCATCACTGCTCCTCTTTCGAAGGTTGGGCCGCCGCGAGGGTCGCTTCTTCGTTCACCTCGCGGCGGCATCCTGCAGGGGGGTGGCCGACCCGCTCGTGGGAGTTCGCGGGCCGGCCGTGGGAGATGATTGAGTTGTGGGCAGAACGCATCTCCCGGTCCGGTCGCCCTGAGATGCTACTCGGCCGAGTCGGTGTCAGCGAACGGGCACCACGGCATCATCTGATACGCGACACCGCCGCCCATTCCGGCGCGGCCCGGCATTCCAGCACTCATGCCGCCGCGCATGCCGGGATGACCTCTGCCGGGACTACCCATACCGCCGGGCATGTCACCACGCATCCCGCCGCGCATCCCACCGCGCATCCCGCCACGCATTCCACCGTGGCCCATCATGCCGGGATGGCCGGCGTGGCCACCCATGCCGCCGTGGAGCATGCGCGCGAGCCTGCGGTCGAAGAGCACCCTCTGGTCGTCATCGAGCAGCGGACGGATCTCCTTGTGGATCCTGAGGCGCAGCTTCGCCAGATCGCCCTTCACCTCGGTCATCTCGTCTATCTTGCGCTCGATGGCATCGAAGTCGGGAGTGCCGTCGGCGACTACGTCCTGGGCCTCGAGCATGAGGACCTTGAGTCTGTTCGAGAGCTCCGCCCGCTCATCGTTGTACGTGTCGTGGATCTTCTCTATCTGCTCCAGCTGCTCATCGGTGAAGGCGGGACCCATGCCCATGCCCTTCCCCATGCCCCCGCCGCCGGCGCGGCCGCGCATGGCGGCCGTGGGGAGCGCGATGAGAGCGACGCCGGCAAATGCCAGCACTGCGATTGTGATGACGCGCTTCCTGGACTTCATCTTCCTCTCCTCTCTTGATCGGTCTCGGGGCGCCTGCTAACCGGTTGCCCCTGCCCGAACCCCTCGACCCTCTCTCTCCTGTGAAGCTCGCGGCGGTGGGTCGAGTTCCTGCCCCGAGCATGTTCTGCCTCTCAATAGAGCAACCGTGATGCCAAACCGGAGCGGTGCCGATGACGATTTCTTTCTGACGGACAACGTCCGGTGACGACGTGAGTTACGACGATGGAACGACGCTTCGAACGGGCCGTCGGGAGCGGACAGGTGTGTCATTTGTTCTCTAGTGGGGTCGGCGGGGCCATCCAGGTGCGCAGGTCCTACGCACCTGCCGGGCGCAGCGTAGCCACGGCGCACACGGCGCCGCGTACACATCGGGGCGGGCCGGCTACAGGTCGATCCCGTATTCCTTGATCTTGTTCTGGAGGGTCCTTCTGGAGATACCGAGGATTTTCGCGGCGTGCGTGCGGTTCCCGTCGGTCTGCCGGAGGGTCTTTATGATGGTGTCGCGCTCGACCTCGCGCATGGTCTTCCCGCCCGTGAGCGCGCCTCCCTCCCCACCCTCGACGGAGGCCTGGACCTTCGCCGGCAGGTGCTCGGAGAATATGGTCTCGCCTCGCGAGAGCACGACCGCGCGCTGCACGGCGTTCTCGAGCTCGCGGACGTTGCCGGGCCACTCGTAGTTCATTGCCACCCGCACCGCGCTGGGCGACATCTTCTTGGGCTTGCCGCCCGACGGCGCGTGGACCCGCAGGAAGTGGTCGATGAGAAGCGGGATATCGCCGTCCCTGTCTCGCAGCGGGGGCAGCGTGATGGTGACGACGTTCAGGCGGAAGTAGAGGTCCTCGCGGAAGCTCCCGGCGGCGACCTCCGCCTCCAGGTCCTTGTTGGTGGCGGCGACCACACGAACGTCGACCTGGATGTCCTTGGAGCCGCCGACGCGCTGGACGATGTGATCCTGCAGAAATCGGAGGAGCTTCGCCTGGAGCGCCTGGGACATGTCGCCGATCTCATCCAGGAACACCGTCCCGCCATCGGCCGTCTCGAACTTGCCGAGCTTCTGGCGCACGGCGCCGGTGAAAGCACCCTTCTCGTGGCCGAAGAGTTCGCTCTCCAGAAGCCCTTCGGGGATCGCCGAGCAGTTCACGGCGACGAGCGGCTTCCTTACCCGGCCGCTCGACCTGTGGATCTCCCTGGCCACCACGTCCTTGCCCGTACCGCTCTCGCCGAGAAGAAGGACCGAGGCGTCGCTGTCGGCGACCCTGTGCGCGATCTCCAGCACGTCACGGAGCGCGTCGCTCGCCCCGACGATGTCCGTCGCAAGGGCGACCTGGTCGCGCTCGGGCGCATGGGGTTCGGGCGTGCCCTCCGTCCAGTGGCCGATGACCCGCCGGACCTCGTCGATGTCTATGGGCTTGGTGATGTAGTCGAAGGCGCCGAGCCTCATCGCGGAGACCGCGGTCTCCACGGAGGCGTACGCCGTCATCATGATGACGCCGGTCTCGGGGCTGAGGCCCTTGATGCGTTCGAGCGCTTCGAGGCCGTCCATGCCGGGCATGCGAATGTCGGTGATGACGAGGTCGTGGAAGCCCGCGCCGAGCCGCTCCACCGCCGACTCGCCGTCGGCAGCGGTCTCGACGGTGTGACCGTCGCTCTCGAGAACGGCGCGCAGAAGCTCACGCACGCTGGACTGGTCGTCGACGACGAGGATGTTGAGTGGACCCGTCTCCATCAGCTCTCTCCCGGGCGCTCCCGTTCAGCGGCCCGCGGACCCCCGGCTACTTCGCTCCGGCAACAGGAAGGACGAGCGAGAACGTCGTGCCCTCCCCGGGCGCGCTCCGGACGCCGATCCTCCCGCCGTTCTGCTCGACCACGCGTGACACGACGGTCATGCCGAGCCCCGTGCCTCTGGGCTTCGTGGTGTAGAACGGCTCGAACAGCTTGCCGACCTCCTCCGCGGACATTCCCTGTCCGGTGTCGGTGACGCTCAGAGTCACCGTCGGCGTACCGTCCACCGGGTCGGTGCCGGCGGTCTCGATGGTGAGCGTGCCCCCCTCACTCATCGCCTCGATGGCGTTCAGGAGCACGTTCAACACTGCCTGCCGCATCTGCATCGGGTCCACCAGCACGTCCGGCAGGCCCTCAGGGAGTTTCTTCTCGATCGTGACACGCTTGAACTGCGCGTCCTCGGACACGAGCGCGAGCGCCTCGTCAACGATGGTGTTGGGAGGCGTCGGCGTTCTGTCGGGCGTCACCGGACGCGCGAAGTCGAGGAGCTCCTGGACGACGCGGTCCAGACGCTCGACCTCCTCTATCATTATGTCGGAGTAGCGCTCCTCCTCGGAGCCGGGCGTGAACTTCGTCCTGAAGAACTGCGCGAACCCCTTGAGTGAGCTCAGCGGGTTGCGGACCTCGTGGGCGACGCCCGCGGCCAGCCTGCCGAGCGACGCCAGGTGGCGCTCTCTCTCGACGGCCTCCTTGAGCTCCTCGATCTCGCGCAGGTCCTGGAAGAGCAGCACCGTCCCGGCGCGCTTCCCCTCCTCGTCCCTGAGCGACGAGGCAGAGAGGGCGACCGGCACCGAGCCTTCCTTCCCGGCCACGCGGGTCTCGGTCTCGAGCACTTCTCTCTCACCGGTGAGCACGCGGAGCATCTCGCTCCTGTCCGTTGCCGGCTCGACGCGCACGACGTCGCCGACGTCCGCCCCGTCCACGTCCTCCGAGCCCAGCCCGAGGATGGCCCGCGCGCCGGCGTTCACGGTGGCCACGTGCCCGTCCGCGTCCAGCGAGACGAGCCCGCTCGTCATGCTCTCGATGATGTTGCTCGTGTAGGAACGCATGTTCTCGAGGGCGGTCCGCGTCGACCTGTAGGTGGCTATCATGAAGAGGAAGTAGATGGCCGCGCCGCCGACGAGGAGCAGGACGCCCGCGAGCATGAGCGTGTAGTTCCTCGACGCGTGGAAGGCGGCCTCGAGTTCCGTGGCGTCGAGACCCACGACCGCCGTGATGGGAACGGGAGCGTCGGGATCCACCGGCCGGCCGAGGAGCTCCGTGAGCCTGGCCGTGACCAGCTCGGGGTCGGCCGGAATGACCGGAGCGAGGCGTCCGCGCGGCCCCATTCTGCTGCGGCCCATATGCCGGAGCCTGAAGTCCGCGGCCGCCGGCGGAGGCAGATCGATCGAGACGCGATATTCGTAGACGCGGCGCCCGCCGGTCTCGACGATCCTGGTCCCGACCGCGATGTCGACCCGCACGCCGGTCGGTCCGTGTCCCCCGGGAAGCCCGATGCGTCTGATGCCTCTGGCGTCGCCCCGGACGTCCGTTCTGACGTCGGCCTCGGGCAGACGCCGGCCAACCTCGACGCTGTCGCTGTGTGCGATAATCCTACCGTCGCCGTCCAGCAGGGCCAGGTAGGCGACGCCCGGGTGGGTCGCTGACACTTCTTCGAAGAAGGTGTGAATGCGGGTGGGGCGCCACGCGGGAGACATGAGCTCGGCCCTGAGGTCGGCGGAGGTGAAGCTGAGAATTCCCCGCGCCTGATACCACAGTATCTCCGACAGCTGCTCCCGCCCGCGGCCGATGTCCCGGTACGAGACGAAGGCCAAGGCGAACGCCAAGAGAACGATCCCAATGACGATGGATGTGATCGGTATGTATGTGGCGCGCTTCGAACGCATGGTATCCTGCCTCCCAGGCCATTAGACACCATGAGTACCGAAGCGGGCAAGAGGAAAGGGCACGCACGCGGCTATCTTGCCGCCCGTGCGCTGAGAACCGGGCGCGCGAACGTGCCGAAGGCCCGGCGCACGGCAGCGTCAGTAGTGGCCGAGCGTTCCCGCGATCCGAGCGCGCCGGCATCCCCACTCGAGCACCGCGAACCCCACGATGAGCGACGCCGTCGCGCTCACGGCGAGGAAGGACAGAGAACCCGCGAACCCGTGTGCGCTCGTTCCCTGGGCCCCGTATCGCGCCACCGCGAGCGCGTGCGTCGTGGGCAGCGCACGGGCTCCCGCCTGAAGCCAGCCCGGCAGCATGTCGACGGGGAAGTAGACCCCGCCCAGGAGTCCGGCGGCGCCGCTCACCGCCCACGACACCGGCTCACCCTCCTTCGAGACCATGATGACACCCGCGGATGCCAGGCCGACCCCGCACATGACGAGCAGATAGAGCACAAGCGCGCCCGCGAGCGACGGCGACAGCCTCAGGTCCAGCCCGACGAGCGCGGCGCCGCCGGCCATCAGGGCCGCGCCTCCCAGGACCGTGATGGCGAGCTCCCCCGCGCCCGCAAGGACGACGAGCACGGGCGACGGAAGGCGGGTCGTGAGAAGCAGCTCCAGCGTGCCCTGAAGCTGCTCCCGCCTGACCGCGGACCTGAACGAGTGCAGTCCGGATACTGCCAGTGAGTGTACGAAGATGCCGACGACGGCGAACGACGAGTAGCTCATCCCGTACTGCGTAACGAACCCCGACCCCGCGCCGGCCACGACCCTGCCCACGAAGGAGAACGTCACGAGCGAGAGCACGAGCGACGCCAGACCGAGCGCGAGCTTGGCCCTGTAGCTTGCGTACGTGGCGAGCTCCCGTTTGACGAAGGCAACGGCGGAGGTGAGCACAAGCGACACGGGGCCGGCCGATCGGGGTTCCGTCCTCATCCCGCGGCCCTCCCCCCTCCGGACATGCCGGCCC
>DAOWER010000142.1 GCA_030638405.1 Candidatus Eiseniibacteriota bacterium
CCGGAGTAGACGCGGACGTAGGTGAGCTTCCCCATGTGCTTGTCCGCCTGGATCTTGAACGCGAGCGCGGCGAGAGGGGAGTCGTCATTCGGCTGTCGGAGGATCTCGGCGTTGCTCTCCTTCTGCGCGCCGATGATGGGCGGCAGATCAAGGGGGGACGGCAGGTAGTCGATGATGGCGTCCATGAGACGCCGCACGCCCTTGTTCTTGAAGGCAGCACCACACAGTACGGGGATAATGTCTCCGGCTATCGTGGCTGCTCTCATGGCGGCTATGCACTCATTGCGGTCAGGTGTCTCGCCCTCGAGGAACTTCTCCATCAAGTGATCATCCTGCTCGCTGATGCGCTCGATCATCACGGCTTCCGCGGCACGGGCCTTCTCGAGGAACTCATCGGGGATGGCCTCTTCGCGGATGGTGACGCCCTCCTTCGTCTCGTCGTAGTAGACGGCCTTCATGTCCACGAGGTCGATGATTCCCTCGAAGCGGTCCTCAGCGCCGATGGGCAGCACGACGGGCACTGCGTTCGCGCCCAGTTCCTCGCGGATGTCCTCGACGACGCCGTCGAAGTCCGCGCCGGTGCGGTCCATCTTGTTTATGAAAGCGATGCGCGGCACACGGTACTTCTCCGCCTGGCGCCAGACGGTCTCCGACTGCGGCTGCACTCCACCCACGGCGCAGAAGAGCGCCACGGTCCCGTCCAGCACGCGAAGCGAGCGCTCCACCTCCGCCGTGAAGTCGACGTGTCCCGGTGTATCAATGACGTTGATGCGGTGGTCCTTCCAGTAGGCGGTCGTTGCGGCGGAGGTGATGGTGATACCTCGCTCCTGCTCCTGCACCATCCAGTCCATCGTCGCCTCGCCGTCGTGGACCTCACCGAGCCGGTGAGTCCTCCCGGCGAAGTAGAGGATCCGCTCGGTCACTGTGGTCTTGCCGGCGTCTATGTGCGCCGTGAGGCCGACGTTGCGGATTCTGCCTATGTCGTTGCCGCGGGGCATGGCTTCCCCCTGTGAGAATGTCGGTACCCAGGTCCTTCCGGCACGTGCGATTCGAAGAGGGAGCCGCACGACGGATTGAGGGCAGGCTAACCCGGACAGGGGGCGAAGTCAACACGAGCGGTCGGGAGAACCCTTGGCGCGGGGCGGGAAAGCCGTGGTATGATTCACAGAGTTCCCCCGCGAAGACTGTTACGAGGAGCCCGCCATCATGGAGATAGCCCTCAGCGTACTCATAGGGATCGGCCTGGCCGCCGCCTGCGGGTTCAGGGTGTTCGTCCCGTTTCTCGTCGTGAGTATCGCAGCGATGAGCGGACACCTGACGCTCGCGCCCGGCTTCGAGTGGATGGGCACGTACTACGCGCTCGTGGCATTCGCGCTGGCGACGCTTCTCGAGGTCGCCGCCTACTACGTCCCGTGGCTGGACAATCTCCTGGACACCATAGCGACGCCGGCCGCCGTCGTGGCGGGCACCGTCATCACGGCCTCCGTGGTCGGCGAGGTGTCGCCATTTCTCAGATGGACCCTGGCCGTGATAGCGGGTGGAGGAACCGCCGCTGCCGTGCAGGCGGCGACGGTCGCGCTCCGCGGGACGTCCTCGGTAACGACCGGAGGAGTTGCCAACCCGGTCGTGTCCACCGGGGAGTTGGGCGGGTCAGCGGTCGTTGCCACCCTGGCCGTGGTGCTCCCCGTGGCCGCGGTCGTGCTGGTCGCGCTCCTGAGCGCGTTCCTCGTGCGCCTGAAACGGTGGTCACGGCGCTCGTCCTGCTGAGCAGCCGCAGGCGCAGACCCTCTAACCATATCCTAACTTGTGGTCTGTACGAGGCACTCTACGCTGGTAGGCTATGGCGCCAGGCAGGTTGCCGTATCCCGGGGCCGCTTCAGGAGGCCGAGGTCTTGAAGCATGTTCTGGTGGTCGAGGATATCACATACCTCGCCGAGGGCGAGATCATCAGGCACACGACTCCGTCGAACGACTAGCAGCATACGGGCAACGGAACTACGACAGCGCCTCGTGGATGGCAGACCGGAGTGTTCCCGCGGAGTACGGCTTCTTGAGCAGCGGGAACTTGATGTCGGAGGTCGACTGGTCGGCTCGGTCTCCCTCGGGGAAGAGATAGCCGCTCGTGAGCAGGATGCGGGCATCGGGGTTGCGCGCGGAGATCTCCTCGGCGAGCTGCGTGCCGCTCCTGCCGGGAAGTACGATGTCGCTGAAAATGAGATCGAATCCCGTGGGATCCTCCTCCAGGGACGCGAGCGCCTCCTCGGCCGACGCCGCCTCTACGATGTCGTAGCCCCACTCGGTCAGGGCGCGCGTGGCAAACGCTCGTACACTGTCCTCGTCTTCGACCAGGAGTACGCGCTCTCCCCGGGAGGCGGGAGCCTCGCAGACGGGTTCCTCACCGTCGCGCGGGGAGTCATCGTCGGCCGGCCTGTCGGCCGCCGTGGGAAGGCAGATGTGGAAGACTGTGCCGCGTCCCGGCTCGCTGTCCACGTGGACCCACCCGCCGTGCTGCTCGATGATGCCAACGACAACGGAGAGACCGAGCCCGGTACCCACGCCAGGTTTCTTGGTGGTGAAGAAGGGCTCGAAAATCTGGGACAGCGTCCTGACGTTCATGCCGATGCCCGTGTCGGTCACGCGAAGACAGACGTAGTCGCGCCCGCTTTCCATCGGATCTTCGCGTCGGGATTCCTCGACCGGGGCCACCTCGGACGTGCCGATCGTGAGCCTTCCCCCGTGTGGCATCGCGTCGCGCGCGTTGACCGCGAGATTCATCAGGACCTGCTCGATCTGCGAGGAGTCGGCGTCGATTCTGCCGATGCCCTCGTCGAGCTCGGTCACGAGCTCGATGTCCTCGCCGATGAGCCGCTCGAGCATGTCGGTCATCCCGTCGACTACGTCGTTGAGATCCTGCTCCGCGAGCCAGAGGGGCTGCTTGCGGCTGAAGGCGAGAAGTTGTTTCGTCAGCGCGGCCGCACGGCGGGCGGCCTTCGATACGGAGGCGAGGGTCTCGGCGGCGGGGGCGCCCGGCTCAAGCTGGCCGCACGCGAGTTCGGTGTATCCGGAGATCGCTGTCAGAAGGTTGTTGAAGTCATGGGCGATTCCACCGGCCAGCTGCCCCACTGCCTCCATCTTCTGCGACTGGCGCAGCTGCTCCTCCTTGCAGGCCAGCGCCCTTTCCGCTTCCATGCGGTCCGTCACGTCGACAGACAGGGCTATGACACCAATGACTGCGCCCGTGCTGTCGCGGTACGGGATCCTGTCCGACTGCACCCACCGGGTTCCCAGGGGAATCTCCAGAGCCTCCAGTGCGGTGCGCCTCGCCTCGCCGGTTGACATGACTTCATCGTGGGCGTACGCGCCGAACTCCTCGGCCCCCGGTACCAGTTCGCCCAGAGTCTTGCCGACCCAGTCATCCTGCGGGATCCCGGCCATGTCAGCCAGGGCTCTGTTGACGCGGATGTAGCGCCCGCTCCTGTCCTTGTACGTGATATAGGCAGAGACGGAGTCCAGTATGATCTGGACCTCCTCTCTCTGCTGTCGGAGGCGCTCGGCCGTGCGCATGTTCCGGACGGAGAAGGCTATGTCCTCGGCCACCTCCACGAGCAGAGCGCGCTCCTCGTCGTCCCATTCCTGATCGGGTCGGAGCGTGACGAGGAGCTCACCGAACTCCTCGCCGTCGCACTCGATGCGTATCGCCACCGGCGCCACCGGCGGAGCGGCCTCAGAACCTCCGTCGCATCTCGGCAGCTCGGTGAGGCCGTGCGTGACGCCGTCGAGCTTCGTCTGGACCCTGTGATAGCCCAGGCCCGTGACCAGCTCGTCGCACGATCTCTGGCAGAGGGTGGCGCGGTCGTTCACCCTGGTGATCAGCTGGTTGATCGCGCGGACGGAACGGACGCACTTGTCCAGTCGTTGCGCTCGCGCCTCGCTCTTCTTGAGGCGCCGCACCGCCACAGAGATGATCATGCCCGTCAGCAGAAACGCGGTCGCTATTGCCACGCGGCTGTAGAGCTCGCGGGTGGGAATGTCGAACAGGAGAACTTCCGGGAAGGTCTTCTCGGAGTAGAAGTAGAAATCGAGCGCGGCGCGCATCAGCCACGCGAAGAGCGCGGCCGACACCGCGAGCAGGATGATCTGATGCTCCGACGACTTCTCCCGCCGCCAGCGGGACCTCCCAGGCTTCACTTTGTCATCCCCCAGGGGCGAGCAGCGCCGTCGCGAGCGACGGCCCGCCGGCCGCACAGAGACTTCTGATGGCGCCCTCGGCCGTACATAGCCCGACAGGTCCCACAATATGCAATGCTCATGCCAATAGCGCACTCCACTCACAGACGGACTGTTGGGCCACCGGCAGGCCCTTCTGGCGCCTGGGAGCGGGCTCTCGGCCCGCCTCTCCGCTTGAGCTCCGGCCGGATCGTCCCCTCGAGGACGGCCGGATGCGCCGGAGGTGATGTCCAGCGCGAAGCGCGAATGGCGCAAGCCTCCTTGCCCGGTCCGAACTCGCCCGCTATGCTTGCCGGGAGGCTGGAAGCGTCTGAGGCAAGGGCAGCTCCACAGGCAGGTTTGCAGGAAGGGACAAGTCTTCAATGAGCAGACTACTCGTGACCCGGGCAGCTCTCTGCCTTCCCCTGCGAGGGCTGCTGGTCGGCGTCGCAGGCGTCCTGCTCCTCGCTCCCCTGCGCGCGCCGGCGGACGAGGGCGACACGCTCACAGTCCGCACGTTCACCTTCGACGACATTGAAACGCGCCGCGCCACGTTCGAGTTCCCCGACGGCGGCGGCAGCTGGCAGCGCATCCTCATGCGCTACACGCTCAAGTGCGACGAAGCGACGGTGGGCGAC
>DAOWER010000040.1 GCA_030638405.1 Candidatus Eiseniibacteriota bacterium
AAGTGGGCCGGCACGGTAGCCCCGGTGGCGTTGCTCGTCGCGACGCTGGTCGTCGTGAATCTGCCGCTCGTGGATTTCTCGTTCGGGCCGCAGTACGCCATCATTGGGGCCATCTACCGCGACGCCGGCAACTACGCCAAGGCCGTCGAGTACTACCAGCTCGCGACCGAGGAGAGCCCCGATTTCGATCTCGCGTATAACAGCCTGGGTTCGTCGCTCAGTCGGATGGGCCGCGACGCCGAGGCAGAGCGTGCTCTCCTAAGGGCGCTCGAGATCAACCCCGGGCTTGCCTCGGCACAGAGCAACCTGGGCCTTCTGTATCTTCAGAGAGGGAGGATGGACGAGGCTCGGCGCAGACTCACGATGGCCACGCGCGACGACCCGACGCTCAAGCCGGCGTGGGAAAACCTCGCGCGCCTCGGTATCATGACCCAGGATGTCACTCTGGCCGCGTCCGCCCTCGAGCAGGTTCTCAGGCTGGACCCCGGTGACGCGTACGCGCACTGGAACCTGGCCATCCTCTACGGGTCGGATCCGGCGCGTAGAGAGGACTGCATCCGCCACGCCAGGCAGGCCGCGGCTCTCGAGCCTTCGCTGAGAGCGGAGGCGGCGGAGGTGATCAGCGCACTCACAGCGGCAGGTGACCTCCCGGGTCAGTAGACGCGGGGTGGCCGTGGCAGGCTCGGCGCGTCCGCAGTAGACCCTGCGCGCTCGCAATACGTCCCGCACGTCCGCAGAAGGAGACACGCTTGCTCAAGAAGCTGACCGCGATGGTCGGATGTGCACTGGTCGCCCTCACGGCCGTCGCTCTGCTCACGTCCTGCTCCGGAGAGCCGTCGCGTCCCAATATCGTCATCGTGGTGCTGGACACCGTTCGACTGGACTACACCGGCCCCGGCGGAACCACCGAGCAGCTGACTCCCGTTCTGGACGGGCTCGCGGAGGAGGGCACCGTCTTCACGCGCGCGTGGTCCAACGCGCCGTGGACCGTGCCGTCGCACGCCTCTATGTTCTCCGGCCTCCTCCCGTCGTCTCACAAGTGCACCGGACGGCACTTCACGTTCCTGTCGCCGACCCCGACCTTCGCTGAACTCCTCGGTGAGTCCGGCTATCAGACGGCCGCGTTCTTCAGCAACCCATGGTTGAGCGACAGGCTGACGGGCATGCTGCGAGGGTTCGAGGAACAGTTCGTGGAGTCGGGGAGGGGAACAGAGATCCTGACCACGGTCGACCAGGGCGGCCTCCGTACCGTCGCCAATGCCTCCACGTGGTTGAGCGAGCGCAGCGACGAGCGTCCATTCCTCATGTTCGTCAATCTGTTGGAGCCGCACCTTCCGTACCACCCGCCCGCGGACTACCGCCAGGCGCGCCTAGCGGACATCCCACGCGACTACGTCGTGACGACAACGATGGCGCACGAGCTGAATGCCGGGCTTCGTGGGCCGGACTCGTTCGACTTCGAGCGCATGGGCAGACTCTACGGGGGTGACGTCAACACGGCGGACAGATACCTCGGCGAGTTGCTTCGGCTTCTCAGGGAGCACGGCGCTTACGAGGATGCGGTGATAGTGGTCACGTCGGACCACGGGGAGAACCTCGGAGATCACGGGTACATGGACCACCAGTTCGGTGTGTTCGCGTCGCTGATCGACGTCCCTCTGGTAGTGCGCGCGCCCGGGCTGCTGCCGCCCGGCACCCGTGACGACCCGGTCATGCTGACCGACGTATACGACACGGTGCTCGATGTCGCCGGCGTCGAGACCGGCCCGGACACGCCGCACAGCAGGTCGCTCTTCGGCCCGCCCGCGGATGCCGCCCGTCCACAGATCGCCGAGTACACGGGAGCGAATCCGGAGCTGGTCAAGCACCTCAAGTACCTCAATCCCTCGCACGACACGTCGCGCCAGGAGGTGGCATACGCTAAGGTCCGCGTGGACAGTCTGGAGTTCACCGTGGGAACCGACGGATCGGAAGAGCTCTTCGACCTCAAGAACGACCCCGGACGGAAGCATAATCTGGCGCCCGCGAACCCAGCGGCCGTCGGCGCGCTCCTGGAGCTTCTTCCGGCCGTGAGGCACGCGGAAGGCGTCGACGTAGAGATCGACGAAGAGATGCGGGAGTGGCTGAGGTCGCTGGGGTACATCCGGTAGGTGGGGCGGCTGGAGAGGCTCGGTGATCAGAAGTCCGCCTGGAGTCTCATGGCCATGGCAACGTCGCTCCCGATGTCCTCGAGACTCGGTGTCAGCACGTTCAGGGTCATGCGCGTCTGCACCGACGGATACCAGTTCAATCCCAGCGAAAAGACGCTGAGCCTGCTGTCGACGGTGTCGGCCTCCGTCAGGTCAAGCATGGAGTAGCGCGCGACCACCTCCCACGCTCCCGCCCCTTCGTGCTCAAGGAAATCCGCGGAGGGCACAACAGGGGAGAAGCTCCCAGATTCTAGCGAGTAAGCGCGATGTTCGCCTGTTATGAAGTAGCCCGCCTGAGCCGATAGGCCCCACAGAGCCGACTTGTCGGGTCCGCACGATTCGCACGGCGAAGCCTCGTCCACCGGCACCGTCGCGCACGCTCTGGAGTAGACACCCTGGAAGTGCAGCGGCCCGAAGCTGCCGGCAACCTCAGCGTTTCCCAGATTGAGGCGCTCGGCGTGGATGTCCTCAAGTGTCTCGCGGTCGCGCGTGTCCACGAACCACGGCGCGAGGTTGATCTCCGGCCTGGCCCTGTACCTCACACGTTCCTCGGGGGGCACCCTGGTGCTGAACGCCAGTCCGGCGTGGACGAAGTCGCCGGACTTCTCTTCGAACACCGGCAGGGCAGCGAGCCTCGCCGTCAGGGCGACCTTCCCGATTCCCAGGCTGTTGCCGTACTCGCTGACATCCTGAAAGAGCCCGACGGCCCAATGCGCGCGGCGTCCCAACCCCCTGTTCTTCAGCATCAGGCCGATGTTCCTGCCGGGGGCGAACACCGTCGGAAGACCGAATTCCATGAAGGAAACGAACCTGGACGATGTCTCCTCCTCGATGCTGAAAGGCTCACGGAAGTGACCCAGGCGTATGTCTCCGACGTACGGCATCTCGCGGAGTTCCACATAGGCATCTCTTACAATCGCCTGGCCGGCGCGCAGGTCGAAGCTGAGGCGAGCCTCGTGGTGCTCACCGAGGGCCCTTGTTGCGGAGAGCCGCACCCTCCGGAACTCGGAGCCGTCGTGCATGTCCCCGACTTGTTCCTGCAAGGCGTCGCTGGTGTGGCCCCAGACGAGCCAGTCGGTCATGAAGGCCGCACCGAAGCCCGTTCTCTCGACCCCGGCAGCCGAGGTCGAGAGCAACAGGCCCACGATCAATGCCAGCGCCGCTGCGCGGCTCCTCATGGACTATCTCCGTCCGCGCCCGCCGCCCGACGGCCGCGAGCGTGAGGGCGCAGGCTTAGGAGCAGGCCTGGGCGACTTCGCCTGATTCGTGCGCTGAGTGCCGCGATCTCTGGACTTGCTGCTGCGGTCCAGGCTCTTGGAAGGCTGCTGCTTCGGCGCCGACCATCCGCCCTTGTCACGCTGCTGCCAGGAGTTGTCCTTCTTGCGGTAGACATCCCCGTTCTTGCCGGCGTACACGTCGTTGGGTCTGTTCGCCTGCACCGGTCTCTTGGTCGGGGCTGCCGTGGCCGGCCGACTCACAGGAGATGCCGGTCTTGTCGCAGGAGTCGCCGGTCTTGTCGCCGGAGACCCCGGTCTTGTCGCCGGAGACCCCGGTCTTGTCGCCGGAGTCGCCGGTCTTGTCGTCGGCCGTCCGGCCATCCGGTCTGAGCCTGTGTGCCTGATGCCCTTGTCGCGCGACTTGTAGACGTTCCGTCCTCCGTAGGGCGTCGGTTTGCCCGGCCTGTGGCTCGGCGGCCTGTATCCCGGTCTGTATCCCGGCCCGTATCCCGGGCGGTGGCCGTGATAGTACCCGCGGTGATATCCGTGGCGGTACCCATAGCGGTACCCTACAGGACCCCACCATCCGCCGTAGTAGGGCCTTCCGTAGCTCACGTGAAGCCACCCGAAGCTGACGCCGACCGAGAATCCCCAGCCGGTGTAAGGGTTCCAGTGAACCCCGTATCCGTACGTCACGGGTCTGGGGTAGTAATGCACACCGTACCACGGCCGGTACCAATACCCCGTGCCGTA
The DNA here is from genome assembly GCA_030638405.1 of Candidatus Eiseniibacteriota bacterium. Taxonomy (GTDB): domain Bacteria; phylum Joyebacterota; class Joyebacteria; order Joyebacterales; family Joyebacteraceae; genus JALGZG01. Next base: position 4,160 of record DAOWER010000040.1, read on the forward strand.
CACCACGCAACCGTGATAGACGTGCGAGCCGCCGTAGCCGGGCAGATAGCCCACATAAACGACGTCGGGCGTCGAGTCGTAGATGTACACGTACTTGACGTTCTGAACGGGGCAGTCGGCCGGGATGCTCTGTATCTCGTCGGGCACCGATGTTGCGACCTCCCACGGTCCCTCTGGACCGCGAGAGACGAACCAGATGGCCTCATCGCAGCAGTAGTAGGTGCCATCGACAAGCAACACCGACTTGCTCGTGTTGATGGCGTAGGCGATGTTGTCCCCGCACCTCTCGAACTGAGGATCGCCGTCGTACTCGACCGTGACGGTAGCCGTCTTGCGATCCACCTCCGCCGTCTGCGGGATCGAGGTCTCGAGCACCGCCTCCTTGGCCTCCTGCGTGCCGGCCACGCTCGCGC
>DAOWER010000041.1 GCA_030638405.1 Candidatus Eiseniibacteriota bacterium
ATGAGCGCGGCCGAGGCCGAGTGAGAACCTGCTGAGGGGACGAGTTGACACTGCGCATACGACCGATGAACGAGTCCGATGCCGACTACGAGGCCACGGCCGCCATCTGGACGGCCAACTGGCCGGAGTACCCGAAGACGGCGGAGATGTACCGCTACTCCTACGAGACGCGTAACCCGATGAGTCCCTCCGGGTGGCTCTCCGCGGAGGACGAGAGCGGCATCGTGGCGACGGGCTACTTCCGCGAGGAGGCGGACTCGGCGGCGACGGGCAAGTTCCTGGTCTACGTGCAGGTGCGCCCCGACCGTCAGGGCGAGGGGATCGGGCGAGCGCTCTTCGACGGCATACTCGAGCACTTGGAGGTGCATAAGCCCGAGATCCTCCAGTCGTTCACGCGTGAGGACCACGAGGTCGGCGCCGCTTTCCTCGAGAAGCGTGGATTCCGGGTCTCCATGAAGGAGCAGGACTCGGAGCTCGATCTCTCGATGTTCGAGCCCGCGAAGTTCGCGGGCGTCATGGATAGGGTCCGCGAATCGGGCATAGAGATCCTGCCGGCGTCCGAGCTCTCGAAGCGCGACCCCGACTGGATGCGGAAGACGTGGGAGCTGCACGGTGAGATCATCCCTGACGTGCCGGACGATGACGTGCTGCACAACGAGCCCTTCACCGAGTTCGAGAAGAGTTTCAAGCACCCGGACTTCATCCCTGAGGGCTACTTCCTCGCCCTCGATGGCGACAGATACGTTGGCATGAGCAGCGTCTGGAACCGGCGGGTCAAGAAGGGCGAGGTCTACACCCGGCTGACCGGCGTTGTCAGGAGCCACCGGAGGCGCGGCATCGCCACGGCGCTCAAGGTCCGGGCACACGAGTTCGCGAAGGAATGGGGCGCGTCGGTCATCGTCACCGACAACGAGGAGAACAACCCGATGTACGACCTGAACGTGCAGCTGGGGTTCAGGCCGACCAAGGCCTGGCTCCAGTTCCGGAAGGAACTGGGCGCAAGCGGAGACGAATAGCACTTGCTGGCCACGTGTAGTTACAGTGTGGCGCGAGAGGCAATGCGATGACACTGAAGATACGACCATTCGAGAGGACCGACGAGGAGTACCGGTCCTGCGTCGACATAGCGAATGCCAACTGGCCGGAGGAAAAGTCCGCGCCGGAGAGCTGGCAGCACAGGGACAAGCACAGGAACCCCAAGTTCCTGTTCCAGCGTGTAGTGGGGGAGGTCGACGGGAAGATCGTGGCGTTCTCGAGCTACGGAGAGAGCGAGTGGGCCTACGTTCCCGGCAAGTACTTCGTGGGCGTCGAGGTCCATCCCGGCCACCAGCGCAGGGGATACGGCACGGCGCTGTACGACCACATAGCCGCCGACCTCGCCGAGCGGGACCCGCTCTTTTTCACTGCCGACACGCGCGAGGACAAGCCCGACTTCGTTCGCTTTCTGACGAAGCGCGGGTTCGAGCAGCAGATGCGCTACCCCGTGTCGCACCTGAACCCTCAGGCGTTCGACTTCGCGAAGTTCGACGGTGTCGAGAAGCACGTGAGGGAGAGCGGCATCGAGATCGTGAACGTCCCGGACCTGCCCGCGCATGACCCCGAATGGAAGCGCAACTGGTATGAACTCGAGAACGAGTGCTGGATGGACGTCCCGTTGCCGGAGCCGCCCACGAAGGTGAGCTTCGAGCAGTTCGAGTCGCGCTTCGACTCGCCGAACTATGATGCCAGCGCGCACTTCATCGCCATCGACGGCGGCAAGTACGTGGGCCTGACCGGGTTCTGGATCTCAATTGCCGAGAAGCACAAGCTCTACACGGGTCTGACGGGAGTTGTCCGGAGTCACAGGCGGAAGGGCATCGCCACAGCGCTCAAAGTAAGCGGCGTCAGGTTCGCGCGCGACTACGGCGCGACGATCATCGAGACCGACAACGAGGAGAACAATCCAATGTTCGGCCTCAACCTGCATCTCGGCTTCGAGGCCCAGCCGGCGTGGCTCGATTTTCGGAAGGTTCTGCGCGAACCGCACGAAGGGGAGAAGATACCGGAGGTCAAGGGCGGGCCCGAAAGTGAGTAGACCCGCGTCGAACAGGTAAACCCACATGGCCGGGCGGAGGTCTGATGTACGCGGGCGTCTGACGAACGATGCCCCGAGGTTCGGACACGCCGACAAGGAGGGACAAGTGAACATGGACAAGCACGTGACTCTGCTGGGTGTACTCTTCATCGCCTATCACGCCCTGGGACTTATCATCGGCTTCGTGATCATGGCGCTGCTGTCGACGATCGGCTGCCTTTCGGGCGACCCGACGGCCGTGACGGTGCTGTCGGCGATCGGCGTCGGTGTCGGCATGTTCCTGATCGTGTTGTCGATTCCCGGTCTCATCGCCGGCATCTGGCTGCTGCAGCGGCGTCCGTGGGCGAGGATACTCGCGCTGATCGTCGGAGCCTTCGACCTCATCGACATCCCGCTCGGAACGGCGCTGGGCATCTACTCGTTCTGGGTCCTGCTGCACGACGACACCATCCGCATCTTCGATGCGAACAGGACGCCGCGGGCGACCGTCGAGTCGGCGTAGCGAGGACAGCATGGCACTGACGTTTCATCCCTCCAGGGAAGCGATCGCGCTCGCCCTCGACAAGATGAAGGAAAACGGACTCGTGCATCCCGACGCCGCGTTCAACGAGAACGCGCCCGGTGGGCTACGCAGCGAGGTCGCGTATCGCGACCCGTACTTCGCGCACAGGCTCGGGCGGACTTCGCTCGAAAGCAGGATCGTCGATTCGGCGCTCGAGCTCCTGAAGAGAGAGGGTCACGTGCCGGTCTCCGCCGACTATGACCGGCTCGCTGTTGATTCGCACCGCGCAGACCTCAAGGAGAAGTTCGAGGGCCCCTGGACCAGCCTGAGCCCGACGATGGAGCGGCTGATCTACATGCTGACGAGCGTGAAGCGGCCAGCGCATCTGCTCGAGCTGGGCAGCTTCTGGGGCTACACGCTCGCGTGGTTTGCGGGGCCGTGCATCGGCCCGAACAGGGCCTACGAGGCAGAGCGGATCATCGGCATCGATGTGGACGCCGACATGGTGAAGAAGGCGCGCGCCAACTTCGAGAAGCTGGAAAGGGCCGCAGCGGTGGAACTCATCGCCGAGGACGCGCGGGCCGCGCTCGACCGCATCGAGGGCCCGCTCGACTTCGTCTATCTGGAGGCCAAGTACGAGAACCGACAGATAGCGGCGGCTGAGGCGTCGGGCGAGAACGATCCGCTCGGGCCGGTCAGCGGCCTCTATCTCATTCTCCTCAAGCAGATCTATGACCGCTTGCCCGAGGGTGCGTGGGTCATGGCCCACGACAATCTCGACTGGACCGCGAAGAAGGAGCTCGCTCCCTACCTGGCGTTCGTCCGCGACAAGGCACACTTCAGTGAGAGCATCTGCTTCGACATCGACGACTGCGGGATGGAGTTGTCGATCAAGTAGTGTGCTCAGTGTCTCCTCTAGGCAGGAAGGGCTCCTTTGAGGGCCCTTTCTGTGTTCAACCGTCCCTCGCCCGGGCGAGTCAAAGCTTACGGTGAGGGCAGAAGGACCCTGCTTCGGGACCGGGACAGACCCCCAAGCTCGCGGAACCCCGAAGACTAGCGCAGGGCAAAACAGGGAGGACGCGGCGCGGGAGCCGCGTCCCCCTGAACCTGAAGAAGACACGGAAGAGGAGACCGGACTCATGAGATTCGCAACGAGAATGATGAGCCTGCGGAGGCGACTGGGCACGTTCGCCTTCACGGCGCTGGCGCTGTTGCTGCTCACCTGTGTGATCTAGTTCTACCTGCCACACTACAGGTTACCAGAACGGGTGCCCGCCGATGTTGCTTGGCGGGCGCCCGTCTACATGAAGGGGAGGGGAAGATGAGGTGCAGTGACAGGATGGTGTCGTTGAGGCGGCGTCTGGCAGTGTTCGTGTTCCTGGCGCTCGTCGTTCTTCTCCTGGCGACCCCCTGCCTCGCCCAGCGGCGAATCGTCGCCGGGCAGGATGATTCCAAGCCCGCGACCGCCGAGTTCAAGGCCGCGGCCGTGGATTCCATCAGCTGGGCACTCAACAAGACCTACGTCTTCGAGGACGTCGCCAAAGACATCGAGGAACTCCTGCGGCGCAAGCTCAAGAACGGTGACTACGACGAGTTGGAAACGATCCAAGACCTCGCGCACCAGCTGACTGCCGATCTGCAGGAAGTCAGCGGAGACAGGCACCTCGGCGTACGCTTCATGAGCGACGAGGCCGTCTCGGAAGCCCTTCAGGGTGACGACGATCCGGACGCGGCGCACCAGAGGGCCGTTGAACGCGGCGCTCGGCGGAACTTCGAGTTCAAGAAGCTCGAGATCATGGACGGCAACGTCGGCTACATGAAGCTCGACGGCTTCAGCGACACCTCGCTCTCAGGCCCGACCGCCGTGGCCGCCATGAACTTCCTCGGCTACACGGACGCCCTCATCATCGACCTCCGCGAGAACGGTGGCGGCAGTCCTTCCCTGATACAGACGCTCATGGCCTATCTGCTGGATGAATCAACGCACCTCAACAGCTTCTACATCCGCGACGGGGACTCGCTTCAGCAGTTCTGGTCGGCGCCCTACGTGCCCGGCCCGAACATGGCGGACGCGGAGCTGTACGTTCTCACGAGCAGCCACACGTTCTCAGCGGCCGAGGAGTTTACCTACAACGTCAAGAACCTCGAGCGCGGCACCATCATCGGTGAGACCACTGGCGGCAGTGCGCACCCGGTGACGGCGTACCTCTTCGACGGCATGAATCTCATGGTCCGCGTGTCATTCGGCCGCGCCATCAACCCAATCTCCGGCACGAACTGGGAAGGCACCGGCGTCACGCCCGACATCGAGGTCCCGGCGGACCAGGCGCTCGACACGGCCTATCTTGACGCTCTGACCAAGCTCAGCGAGGGGGCCGAGAACGAGGAGGACGAGTTCCTGTTCGACTGGGCTATGGCCGGCCTCAGCGCCAAGCTCAACCCGGTTGAGATGGACGCTGCCAAGCTCGAGTCCTATGCTGGTGACTACGGTCCCAGACATCTGAGGGTAGTGGACGGGCAGTTGCTCTACAACCGCGACGACCGCGACCCGATCGCCGCGATTCCGATGACCGAGACCATGTTCAGCTTCGAAGCGGTGCCGTACTTCCGCCTCGAGGTCGTGCTGGGTGACGGCGGCGTGCCAGTCAAGCTGGTCGGCTACTACGAGAACGGTCACACGGACGAGAATCCCAGGGACTGACACACGCTCTGATGAGCTGACCACGACGTGAGGAGAGATGAGCCTACATCCGAACCAGACCATCAAGCTGCTTCACGGCCACGCTTCCATCCGCACATTCAGCGACAGGAAGATCGAGCCCGCGGTTCTTGCCACCATCTTCGAGGCCGGGACGCACGCGCCCACAGGCGGCATGCAGCCGTACTCCGTCATCAAGATCGAGGATGCCGAGACCAAGCAGAAGATCTTCGAGTTCGACGGCGTCGAGCAGAAGCAGATCCTGAATGCGCCCGTCGACCTCATCTTCTGCGTCGACATGCGGCGCAACAAGCGCTGGGCCGGGATCGAGGTCGCGCCCTTCACGGCGACGTCGAGCTTCGAGGAGTGGTGGATAGCGTTCCAGGACACGTGCATCTTCATGCACACGGTCTGCATCGCCGCCGAGGCCATGGGTCTAGGGACCGTGTACATAGGCACCGTGTACTGGTACTTCGATAAGCTGCGCGAACTCCTGGAAATCCCGGAAGGCGTCTTCCCGGTGGTTTTGCTCTGCATGGGGTACCCTGCGGGCGAGAAGCCGAACCCGCGCAAGAAGCTCCCGCCCCGGGTCGTGGTCCACGACGAGAAATACAGCGACCTACCCGACTGGGAACTCATCGAAGCACTGGACGCCAAGCACGGCGACCAGCTCAAGATATCCGACGAGCGCCTGGAGGCCGCGCGGAAGGTCGCAACGGCGGTTCACGGTAAGGAGTTCGCCGAGAAGGTACTGGCGAAGATCCGGGAGAACGGCTACATCAGCATGGTGCAGTACCTGTATAGCCTGGCCTACGTCGCGGACGACGGTGTCAGGAACAACGAGCGCTATCTTACGATGCTGAAGGACGCGGGGTTCGACTGGTTCGAACCATACGAACTCAACGAATAGAGAAACCACCGGCGGGCCAGCGAGCCCGCCACAGACTGAGGCAAGGGGGGGGAAGCATGTTGGAGAGGCGACCGAGCGTTCCGATAGCAATCGGGATCGCGCTCATTCTGTTCGCAACGGCAGCGACGGCAGCGACGCCGCACGCCGGGATGCTGCGCTACCCGGACATCAGCGAGACACACATCGTGTTCCGCTACGCCAACGACATCTGGACGGTGCCGCGAGAAGGTGGAGTGGCGGCGCCGCTCGCCAGTCCCGCGGGCAACGAGGCGTTCCCCAAGTTCAGCCCCGACGGCGAGACCATCGCCTTCATGGCGAACTACGACGGGAACTACGACATCTACACCATTCCGACGGAGGGCGGAACGCCCCACCGCGTGACGCACCACCCGAGCTCCGAGCGTCCGGTCGGGTGGACGCCCGACGGCGACATCATCTTCTGGGCGTTCGGTATGAGCGACCATGCGCAGACGGTCCAGCTGCACACCGTCCCACCCAAGGGTGGGCTTCCCGAGCGGCTGCCCGTGCCCTACGGCTGGAACGCAGCCATCAGCGACGACGGCAAGTGGCTGGCCTACAACCCCTTCGCCACCGACTACTCCACGTGGAAGCGCTACCAGGGCGGGCGCGCGCCCGACATATGGCTCTTCAACCTGCGCGACCACTCGTCGAGGAAGATCACTGATTGGGAAGGCGCCGATACGTTCCCGATGTGGCACGGCGACGAGCTCTACTACGTGTCCGACGCGGGTCCCGCGCACCGGCTGAACGTCTGGGTCTACGACATGAAGACCGAGCGCAGCCGACAGATTACGAAGCACAGCGACTACGACGTCAAGTGGGCGTCCATCGGCCCCGACGCTATCGTCTACCAGTACGGCCCTGAACTCCGCCTGCTCGACCTCGAGAGCGAGCGCGGAAGCTCGGTGGACGTGCGGGTCCCCGGCGACCATACACGGATCCGCCCGCAGCTCTTCAACTCAGCCGAGGAGATCAAGGACGGCAGCGCCTCGTCAACGGGCGTGCGAGCCGTGATTCAGGCGCGTGGTGACATCTGGACCATCCCCGCTGAGAACGGGATGCCCAGGACCATCACCCGCACCGACGACGCCATCGAGCGGAACCCCACGTGGAGTCCGGACGGCAAGTGGATAGCCTACACGTCCGACGAGTCGGGCGAGTATGAGATCTACATCGCGCAGTCCGACGGTCGCGGTGAGACGAAGAAGCTCACCAATCGTAACGGCAGCTACATCGAAGGGCTCACCTGGTCGCCCGACTCGGAGAAGATCGCGTTCTTCGACAGTAGCGGCACGCTCTACATACTCGACGTCGAGTCGAAGGACACAACGAAGATCTATAAGCGCGCCACCGGCGGCCGTGGCGTCGACGTCAGCTGGTCGCACGACTCTCACTGGCTCACGTTCGCGGATGCACTGAGCATGCGCGAGGGCAACTCCGTTGTCTTCCTCTACAACCTCGACGCAGACGAACTCACGCAGGTGACGAGCAGCATGTTCTCCGATACGTGGCCGACCTTCGACCGCTCCGGCGACTTCCTCTACTACGCCAGTATGAAGGACTTCACCTCGTTCACCTCCGACGACAACTTCGGCTCGTGGGTCTACGATCAGACCGACCGCCTGCTCGCCGTGCCGCTGCGTGCGGACGTAGAGTGGCCGCTCGTGCCCGAAAGCGACGAGGAGGAGTGGGAGGACGAAGACGCAGAGGACGAAGACGCTGAGGACGAGGACGGCGACGACGAGGATGCCGAGGATGAGGACGGCGACGACGAGGATGCCGACGACGAGGACGGCGACGAAGACGCCGAGGATGAAGACGGCGACGACGCCGCAGAGGACGAAGATGAAGAGCCGCTCGTAATCGACATCGAGGGCTTCGAACAGAGGGCAGTGCTCCTGCCCATCGAGCGCGGCGGCTTCTACAGCCTGTCCGTGAACCACGAGGGCAAGCTCCTGTACCTGCGACGTTCGGGCGA
>DAOWER010000111.1 GCA_030638405.1 Candidatus Eiseniibacteriota bacterium
CTTCCCCCAGTCGAAGGTCATAGCGCTGTCGAAGATGGGTCTCATCGTGCTGACCTGGGGTACGGGCACGGGCGTAGATGCCGGCGACGAGGGCGCGGAGCTCTCTCCCACTCCTCGGCTGCTTGGGGCCTATCCCAACCCATTCAACCCGCGCACGACCATCGCGTTCGAGCTGCCGGCCGAGCAGCAGGTGCGGCTGGCCGTGTTCGACGTGAACGGGCGTGAGATCGCGGTCGTGGCAGACGGCGTGTTCGAGCGGGGCAGGAACTCCATCCAGTGGAGCGCGACCAACGGCGGTGAGTCTCTGGCGTCGGGGGTCTACTTCGTGCGTCTGGACGCCGCCGGCAAGCGCGATTCGAGGAAGGTCGTGCTGTTGAGGTAGCGGCGCGGCGAGAGATGCACCTCGCGCCCTCGCCATTCAGACCCACCGAGCGCCCGGCACCTGCCGGGCGCCCCTCGTGTGTGGCCACGCAGCGCGACCTCGCACTCGTCTACAGCATCGTCGGCCCTCCGCTGGGTCTTGCCAATCACGCTGAAGTGCGCTACCATAGCAGCGGTGGGCGTCTGAGCCCGGCACCGATCTGTCCTCCGCCACGCCGGCTGTTGGAAGGAGGATATCGTGAGACCAATTGCTCTCACCTCGCTCTGCCTTGCAGTGCTCCTCTCAACAGGTACTTCCGCCAACGTCATCCACGTCAACAGGTACGGCACCCCGGGGTCGTTCCCATCGATCGGACAGGGACTCGCTGCCGCGTCAGACGGCGATACCGTGCTTGTCGCGCCGGGCGTCTACAGCGGCAGCGAGAACAGAGACCTCGACTTCGAGGGACGTAACCTGAGTGTCATTGCGTCCGGCGGACCTGACAGCACGATCATGGACTGCTCCTGGGAAGGCCGCGCCTTCTACTTCGACTCGGGCGAGGACTCGACATCGCTTGTGAGCGGATTCACGATCAAGAACGGCTCAGCCCTGTACGGCGGCGCGATCGTGTGCACACCTGCTGCGCCGACACTCACGAACCTGGTGATTGCGGACTGTGGAGATCCTGGCTACGTGTATGGAGGAGGAGGTCTGGCTTTCCGCGGATCCTCGTCACGGTCACTGGTGGAAGAAGTTGTCCTGTCTGGAAACGAAGCAATCGTGGGCGGGGCCGTCTACTGCGGGCAGGGCGCCAGCCCCACGATCAGGAACTGCACGCTGGTTGGGAACGAGACATCCAATGTCTGCGCGGGTATCGCTTGCAGCAACGCCAGCCCGACGATCGAGCGCACGATCATCGCATACAGCATCGCCGGTGAGTCGGTCTGGTGCGAGGGAAGCTCGGTCCCGGCCACGAGGCACTGCCTCTTCTTCGACAATCCCGCCGGCGACACCCCGTGCGGTGACGCGGAGGAGAACCTCTTCGAGAACCCGCTGCTCTGTGATCCTGTGGGAAGCGACCTGCGTCTTGCTCCCGAGTCCCCGTGTCTCCCTGAGAACAACGCCTACGGTGTCCTGATAGGAGCCATCGAAGAGCCCGGCTGCACGCCGCCACCCTGCCGGACCATACGGGTGCCCGGTGACTACCCGACCATCAGCGAAGCGCTTCAGTTCGCTGCCCCGTGCGATACGGTGCTGGTCGCGCCGGGCGTCTACAAGGAGAGCGACCTCGACGTGCCCTGGGGTGTGACCTGCGTGAGCTCAGGCGGGCCGAGCGTAACGACCGTGGACGCGTTCGGAGGCCAGAGCGTGTTCCTCTTCGGCTTCGCGGGCGGATCGCCAAGCGGCTCGCCCGAGACGCTTCTGGAGGGCTTCACACTGACAGGAGCTACTTTCTCAGCGATAAGGGTCAGATACGGCTCTCCCAGCATCTCTGACTGTGTCGTTACCGGCAACTCGGCGGGGTACTACGGAGGTGGAGGTGGCCTTCGGTGTGACTACAACGGCGACCCTGTGCTGAAGAACGTCATCTTCTCCGATAACAGTGGCGCAAGCGGCGGGGCCGTGTACTGTGCGGAGAACACGAACCCATCTTTCTCCAGCACCGTGTTTCTCAGGAACTCCTCCGACAAGGGCGGAGCCGCAGCATGCAAGCTCGGCTCGACTCCGACCTTCACCAACTGCACGTTCGCGGACAACGAGGCCGAGCTTGGAGGATGCGTCTACTCGGCAGGAGGCACTCCTACCGTTGTCCGATGTGTTCTTGCCTTCAGTCGTGCGGGGCGCCCTGTCACGTGCGGATACGGCGCCGAGCCTGTGCTGTCCGAGAACGTGATCTACGGAAACGCTCATGGCGATTCACTCTGCGGAGTCCATTCGGAGAACATCTTCGAGGACCCCCAGTTCTGCGACCTGCAGGGCGGAGACCTGCGTGTGGGCCCACAGTCTCCGTGCCTCCCCGAGAACAACCCGGGCGGGTTTCTCATCGGCGCGCTATCGAAGGGCGACTGCGTACCTGCCGGCTGCAGCGTCTTGACGGTCCCTGGAGACTATCCCACCATCTCGGAGGCGGCGTCTGCCGCGGGCTTCTGCGATACGATTCTCGTTGCGGCGGGTGTCTACCACGAGTCGGACATCCACGTCCGTTGGGGAACGACACTGGTCGGAGTGAGCGGAGCCGACTCGACGGTGATCGATGCCGGCGGCGCAGAAACGGCGATGTGGATCGGGCAGGCCGATGGCTCGCCGAATCGTGGGCTCCGCGGATTGATACAGGGCCTTACGGTGCGGGGGTGCAGCGGTTCGGCGCTGCGGGTGAGCGGGGCGGACATGATGCTCGATGGGTGCGTGTTCGAGTCAAACACCGCCGTCCTAGGAGCGGCGCTCCGAGCGGATCTGGCTGACATCTCGGTCCAGGATTGCCGTTTCGAGGGCAACCGCGCGACCAGCACGACACTCGAGAGCGGAGGCGGGGCCGTGTACTGCGAGCGCGGCGTGCTGGACTTCGCGAGGTGCGTCTTCTGGAGCAACACCGCGGAGCGCGGAGGCGCGCTCTACTGCGCGACGGGGAGCAGCGTTCACATCGAGCAGTGCACGTTCGCCGCCAACAGCGCGCGTTGGGGGGCCGCGCTGTTCCTCAACGACTCATGGCTGGAGATGTCGGAGTCGATTATCGTCCTGAGTCCATTGGGGCGTGTGGTGCACTGCACGAACGGTGGCGATGGGTTGACGGAGCGGTGCCTGCTCTACGCCAACTCGTGGGGCATTGAGATCTGC
>DAOWER010000038.1 GCA_030638405.1 Candidatus Eiseniibacteriota bacterium
ATGAGCGGCAACCCCGACGCCGACTGGATGCAGTCGGGTCTTCAAGTGATGCTGGGAAGCGACCTCTCACAGATTCCCACTCTGAGAGTCGTGCCGGCCGACCGTCTGACAACGCTCATGGCCGATCTCAAACTGGCTCCGGGCTCCGCGCTGGATGAAGCGGCCGTCAGGTCGATCGGGGAGTTCCTCAACGTCGATACGATCGTGAGCGGTAGCTTCGTGAAGCTGGGCCCGGTCGCGCGGGTCGACGTGTCGATACGACGACCCTCGACGGGGGAGGAGGAGCACGAGAAGGCCGAGGCCTCGACCGAGGCGGAGCTGCTTCAGGTCGTGGCACACCTGGCGGCGCAGGTCCGCCGCACCATCCAGAGTGAAGGGGCGCGGGACCTCGTCGTCACGATGGTCGGCGAGAAGGGCTCCGAGAACCCCGACGCCATCCGCGCGTACGTCGATGGGCTGGCGAAGCTCTACGAGGGGAACAACATCGAGGCGATCACGCTTCTCTCCGAGGCGGTCGAGCACGACTCGGGCTTCGCACTCGCCCACACGTACCTCGGCGAGGCCCTGTCGAACTCGGGGAGGATGGAAGAGGCGCGCGACGCCCTGAGGAATGCAGCACAGCGGGGCAAGGGCCTCACCCGCGCGGACTCGCTCTTCATAACAGCCAGAGAGGCCATGGCGACGGGCGAGATCGATCGCGCCATCGAGGCGTTCGAGCTTCTCGTTCAGCTCCTTCCCAACAACCTCAGCGCGGTGTACGAGCTGGCCCAGGCCTACGAGAGGAAGGGCGACTGGGACGGCGCCATCCGGAATCTCGAGAGGATCATCGAGCTGGACCCCAAATTCGTCACGGCCCTGTTCGCTGTGGGGCGCGTCAACATCAAGAGAGGCAGCGGCCAGGAGGCGCTTGAGTACCTGTACCGGGCGCTCTCGCTCGACACACTCCTGGGGAACGACGAGGGGCGGGCGACCGTCCTGAACGCCATAGGCCTTGCCGATTACTACCTCGACCGATACGACGAGGCCCTCAAGCAGTACAACGAATCGCTCGAGATCAAGCGGCAAATAGGGGACCTCAGGGGCGAGAGCGCAACGCTCTCGAACATGGCCGTCGTCTATCAGGTCAGGGGCGATTACGAGAAGTGCGTCGAAACCTACGAGGCCGCCCTCGCCATCAGCAGGGAACTGGGCGACGACCGAGGCACGGCGGAGAACCTGATCAACATCGGGACCGCCTACGAGGAGCGCGGCTCGCTCGACGAGGCCCTCGAGAGCTACAAGAAGGCCCTGAAGATCGAGTCGGACATGGGCGATCGGATGCCCGAAATACTCTGTCTCAACGACATCGGCAACGTGTATCTGATCCAAGGCCGGGTGGACGACGCCGAGGTCTACTTCCAGCGGGCGCTCGAGGCGCGCAGGCAGCTGGGAGAGAAAAAGGGCATCGCCATCTCGCTCAACTACCTCGGGAACATCGAGCGCCTGCGAGGCCGCCTCGACAAGGCCGTGGCGAGGTACCTCGAGGCCCTCAGGATTTCCAAGGAGATAGGCTGGCGGAGCGGCGAGGCCGAGACGCGCGGCTACATGGCCACGGTCATGGCGCTCAAGGGGAGGTATCAGGCCGCACTCGAATCCCAGGACGAAGCTCTCGGCATCTTCGAGGAGCTGGGCGACAAGAACGGCATCGCCTGGTCGCTGGCAGCGCGGTCGAAGCTCGAATGTTCCCTAGGTGAATGCGGCACCGCCGCGGACACCGTGACGCGCGCCCTGGAGATGGCGGGCGAGATCGGCAACGAGGAGCTGATTGCCGACGCGCTCCTGGCGCGGGGGACCATGGGCAACCTCGCGGGTTCCGATTCGGTTGTCGCCGATCTGGAGCTCGCCCGGACGCACGCCGAGGCGAGCGGCGGTCGGATCACCCTCCTGCAGGTCGCCTCCGAACTGGGGCGTGCGCTCCGACGCGACGGGAAGCTCGAGGAGTCGCTCTCGATCCTCGACGACGTCGTCGGGGAGACCCGCCGTCTGGGCCTGGAGTCCGTCAGGGCCGTGGCCGAGTTCTACCGGGCACAGACACTGCTCGAGAGCGACGACCGCGAGGCCGCTGGTGAGGCGGCGTCGAACGCGCGCGAGATGGCCGAGTCCATGGGTGAACGGGAGCTTCTCCTGCGGTGCCGCTGCCTGCTCGCCAGGGCAACGCGTGGAGACAGCGACTCGGCGGAGAACGCGGTGTGCTGCCTGGACGAGGCCGCCGGACTGGTCCGCGAGCTCGGCGAATCGGGGCCCTCGTTCCTCTCTCGCCCCGACGTGGCGCGTGACATCAAGGCATCGGCTGAGATCCTGAAAGAGGCGGGGCGGTCGGAGGACCTGTCGAGATTCCCGGGACTGGAACTGGGAGAGGCCGGTCGTCAGTCCGGTGACGTCGAGACGCGGGGGGCATCCGATGAGGCGGACGCCCCGGGAGAGCCCGAGGACGAGAGCGCGTAGCGGCGCCCCGGTCGACCGGTGTGCGGTCAGACGTCAGGGGCCACCCTGCAGTGACAGGACCACGACACCCGCCGTCATCAGTGCCGCACCTGTGAGCCTGGCTCGCAGGTGCTTCTCTTTGAAGAAGAAGTACCCGAACACGACCGCCAGCACCATGCCCGCGCGCTTGATGGCGATGACGTAGCTTGCCACAGTCAGCTCGATCGCGGTGAACTGGCTCAGTATCATGACCGCCGCGAAGAAACCCAGCAGCAGCAAGCGCGGCCAGGTCGCGCGATCCAGCGGCCGCTTCCTCAACCCCAAGAAGAGAAGCGGCGCATAGAGAACTCCAAACACCAGAGAGAAGAACGTCGTGTAACAGGCGGGTGAGCTGGCCACCGTCGCTACCTTGTCGTGCACGGCCGATATGCTCCATAGGGCGGCAACGAGAAGCATCAAGAGACTGCCCCTCTCGGAGACAATCGCCCTGACCGGGGCAAGAAGACCACCGCGGATCTTGTCTATGTGGATGGAGTATCCGCCCGCCACGATCAGGAGGATCCCGGTGAGACCGAGAGCGTTCGGCGCTTCCTTCAGCACGACCCAGCTCGGAACGAGCATGAAGAGGGGAGTGAACGCCAGGAACGGCATCGTCAGAGAAAGGGGGGAGATGGAGAGCGCCTTCACCTGAAGCGTGACCGCTATCATGTTGACGATCACACTGATCATCGCCGCACGGAGGAACTCGTCGCCGACTGTCGGCATTCCCTGCTTCAGTAGCAGGAGCGCGGACCACGGCAGCGACAACGTGATAAGCCCCCAGGCGACCACGTAGACGTGCGCTCTCCCCGACAACGCCTTCGCGTAGCTGCCGGACGCCGCGAACCCGATCGCGGTCACTATCGCTATGGGAACCCAGCTCACAATGTCGCCTCTTCTCGGGGCCCGCACCTCTTCTCGGGATCTGCCGTCGGACAGCGCCGTCGAGACGCCGGGGCGGCGACGCCCGCCGCTCTTTCCTGGCCTGCTCGTGACACCGTCTGCCGGTCCAGAGATGCTAGCCTTGCTTCCCCCCGAAGTCAAAGAGCAGTTCCTCATCGTCGGTTGCCGGTGTTGCCGCCGGCCTTGCCGCGTGCTACCCTGACCGGGTCCGGCGCCACGATTCTCGGAGCAAACGGAGCGAGCCAGTGCCTGAGACGACCCGGGAACATCAACGCCTCACGGTCCTCGCTGTCTACAGCTGGCGTGAATTCTGGTCGATGGGAGAGGGTCGCGGCGCGCCGTCGTTCTTCCTTTCCATCACGAGCTTCCCGAAGCGCGGCCACGACATGCACGTGCTCATGCCCGGTCGCCCGAGCAGCCCTCCGGTGGAGAACTACCACGGGGTCACTCTCCATCGCTTCAGGAGCGCCGTCAGCTTCATGCCCGAGGCAGGCAGCAGCAGGCTGTTCCAGCATGTCAAGCGCCTCTTCTCGTACGTCTACTGGTTCATCCGCGTGGTCCCCGCAGGCAAGGCCCTTGCCGCGGAGATCGGGGCCGACGTCGTCATCGGCATGGGAGAACTGGGTGCTCCGGCGGCCTTCCGCATCGGGCGGTCGATGGGCGTCCCGAACGTCACCAGGCTCTTCGGCATCGGCATGTTCCTGGACGAGGTCCTCGCCAGCAGGCTGAAACTCGTGCTTCGCTACCGTGAGACGCGAGCGCTGACGACGCCCGCGGACTACATCATTCTGTGCGACGACGGCTCGCAGGGCGACAAACTGGCTCGTCATCTCGGCGTCGACATGGACCGGCTGCTCCACTGGCCGAACGGCGTCGACAAGCCGCTGTACGAGTCTCGCGAGCCCTCACGTGACATTCGGGGTGAGCTGGGCATCCCGGTGGCGAATAGGATCGTGCTCTCCGTCTCGCGACTCTACTTCGAGAAGCACGTCGACCGGGTAGTGCGGCTGGTCCCAGCCGTCGCGGCCGCGCGCGATGACGTCATGTTCGTGATCGTCGGAAGCGGAGACGAGAGGGAATCGCTGGAGCGGCTGGCCGATTCTCTGGGCGTACGCGATCGGGTCGTCTTCGCCGGCTCGGCGGAGCGCGAGGAGCTGCCCGATTTCTATAAGGCGGCCGACGTCTTCGTCGCCCTGTCCGACAGAACGAACGTCTCCAACTCGCTGCACGAAGCCATGATCGCAGGTCTCCCCGCGGTGGTGCTCAATACCGGGAGCACGGCTGACGTCGTACAGAACGGCGAGAACGGGATTCTGCTGACGCCCGCGGACCTCCCTCGCGCTCACGAGGCCGTTCTCGGGCTTCTGGAGGATGAGGAGCGCAGGCGCGCTCTCGGCGAGAGGGCGCGCGCGAGCGCCGGCGAGAGGCTTCCGACCCTCGAGGAGCGCCAGGTCATGGAGGCCGAGGTGGTGGAGCGCGCGGTCAGGGAGCGCGCGTCAAGGGGGCAGGCCTAGAGTCCGGCCGGTGCCGCACCTGGCGGGCGGTACAACTACGGGACGAGGGCGGGCGTGGACGAGCGACTGAGCACCGAGATCAGCGAGAGCCCCGCAAGGGCCGTATTCCGGCACAGCGTCATGACTTTCGGGACGAGGATAGCCATCGTCGTCGTGAACATCCCGACGTCGATCATGGTCGCGCGGCTACTGGGAACGGACGGCCAGGGGACCTACGCATCGGCCGTCGTTTTCCCGACCATGTTCGCGTTCATCGGACTCATGGGACTGGACTCGGCCCACACCTTCCTGATCTCGCGGAAGCGATACGAGCTGCCACAGGTGAACGGCCAGAGCCTGCTTCTGATGCTCGTGCTCAGCGCCGTCATCACACCGCTCTACCTTCTCTTCATCCATCACTACCAGGGCGCGTCGGAACCCGAGCTTCAGTCCATACTCAGAGTGGCGGCCGTGCTCATCCCGATCCTCCTGGCCAAGTATCTGTCGATCGCGCTCTTCCTCGGGCTTAAGCGCATCCGCCTCTTCAACATCGTCAACCTCGTGCAGGCCGCCGTCCTTCTCGCTCTGATGTGCATCAACCTGTTCGTTCTGAAGGGAGGACCGCTCGGCGCCGTGATCGCGTACGCCGCGAGCGAGACCCTGGTCATCCTGTTCGCGATCGGGGCCATCCGCAGGGAGGCCGCCGGCGGGCGCGTGCTCGCGAGACCCGCGCCGGGGATGTTCCGGAAGTCGATCGTCTACGGGCTGCAGGGCCACTTCGGCGGGATACTGATACAGTTCACCTACAGGTTCGACATGTTCCTGGTGCTGTCGATGCTGGGACTCAAGGCCCAGGGTCTCTACTCGATCTCGGTCATCCTGGCGGAGAAGCTGTCGCACATTCCGCAGTCGATCAACGTGGTGCTCTTCCCGCAGGTGTCGTCTCTCTCGAACGAGGAGGCGAACGCGCTGACACCCAGGGTCACGCGGAACTCGCTCTTCATCGTTCTGATCGCCGGAGCCGTGTTGTACCTAGTGAGCAGACCGCTTCTTCTCCTCTTCTACGGCACCGAGTTCCTGCCGGCCCTGAAGGCGTTTCAGATCCTGATCCCGGGCATAGTCACACTCTCCGTAGCCAAGATCCTCTCGAGCGACCTGTCGGGCAGAGACCGCCGCATCTACCACACTGTCGCGACCGCGATCGCCTTCACGGTGAACGTGTCGCTCTGCTTCGCATGGATACCACGCCACGGCATCGAGGGCGCTGCATGGGCGTCCACCGTCGCCTACACCCTCCAGAGCGTGCTGATGCTCGCCTTCTTCAGGAAGCTGTCGGGCTGTGGTCTCGCAGAGACGGTCCTCATTCGCAGGGAAGACCTTGCCTTGTACGGCGGACTCGTGAGGAAGCTCGTGAGGCGTGGGGGTGGTGGGTAGCGGGGGCCTGCTACGAGGCTATTCACGACGCGATGGGGGAGAGGCTGAAAGCAGTCTGGTCGCTCCCAAGGAACGGGCGCCGTCACCAAGCCTGAATCCCGCCCGGCGGAGGCGCTCCGCACACACCCGTAAGAAGCGGTGCCGGCGGGAGACCCCGCCGGCACCGGTGCAGAATCGTCAGAGTGTGAACCGTGACTAACGGATCAGGACGACCTTCGACGACCTGGCTTCGCTCTCCGACTCGA
>DAOWER010000299.1 GCA_030638405.1 Candidatus Eiseniibacteriota bacterium
CGAATACCTCGTTGACCCGCGTGACCACCTCGTCCACGCTCGACCAGCGCAGGACCGGCTTCTCGACCGCTCCGCCCGTGAGGGCGTAATCGTCGGCCGGCACGCCGGCGTCGCACACGACGATGGCCCTCACCGGTTCGGACGTGCCGTTGGATTCCAGTATCCGCGCGAGGTCCCTGCCGCCGATATCCTGTAGATGGAGTCCCACGACCACCAGGTCCGGGTGCTCCATCTGGACGAAGCGCAGCGTCTCTCTCCCGGACGCTGCCTCGGACGTGGCGTAGCCTGCACTCCGCAGAGCGCGGGCCAGCTGGCTGAGGACGGACGGGTCGCGTTCTGCAACCAACACTTGCTTCGGAAACGACATTCTCTGAACCTCCCCGGGGAGCCGCCTGGCCAGGCACCCTTGTGCCGTGGTTTCCTGCGACATCTGGACAAGATGCAAGGATTGTGCCGAAGCAGAGGGTCGGGAAAGGGCAAAACAGCCCGGGGGAGATGGTTTGAGCGTATCAGAGGATACCACCCGTCACTGGCGCGGCCTGTCATAGATAGGGCAGCCGTTGCAGGATGACGGGCATCGCGCAGCAGCGTGGAGTTGCGAGTGACGGCCGGGATCGGTGCCTGCGTTCAGACGGGGGGAGAGGTCACGACCCGCATCAGGATATGCGAGCCGACGGCGCGGGGCTCGCCGGCATCCGAGCTCCGGAGGTAGCCGCCCACGGTGCGGCGCACCCGTGTGTGTCGGCGGCAGGCAGGGGAGTCCGAGCAGTCGGTGCTCCGCGGCGGCCGGGCGGTCAGGGTGGCCGTGCGATCAGGCCGGCCGTACCGCTTCCGTCGCACCACTGTCGGCTAGGAGCGCGGGGTGCCTCCCGCATGACTGGCCACTGCTCAGAGAGTCCTTGACGGACAATGCCGCAGCGGATACCATGACGGCAAAGCGAACAGAGGAGGCCGTCCGGGACCTGCAGCCGGCATGCAGTTCTGCTTTTGTTGCCCGGGACCCAACCAGATACTGAGGGGCATGGTGCGTTGCACTGTGCCTCGGTCGTTCTACACCGGGAACTGCCGGGAGAGCCGCGCGTCGATGCCGCCCCGGTCGGATCGACGGTCGGCACGGAGAGGAAGGGGGCCATGGCGAAACAAGCTTGTAGACACTCCTGGAGCATGGCCGACGTGCGCTACGGATTCATGGTCACGGAGAAGTGTTTCCACTGCAAGGACGAGCGCAGCTACTTCGCTGAGGAGCACATCCCGCCGAAAGAGGAGTATCGGGAGGGCGAGCACTTCTGGGACTACCTGGGAAGCTCGCAGTCCGTCAGGTTCAACCTCAAGTGCGACAAGTGCGGCGAGAAGGTGTGTCTGGACGAGCTCCTCGGCCTCATGACCTGTTCCGGGTGCACAGCGGACTGCAACTTCAACATGATCGCGCGCATCTGCGAGGAACAGAAGACGTGGGTGTACGGCGCGCTCCTGTACAGGCGCGAGGACGCCCGCAAGCCCGAAACGGCTGAGAAGCTGGCTGTTCTCAGCAGGTACTTCAGCGACAGGATCAAGACGCCGGGCAAGAAGATCCTGGTGCTGCCCGGCTGGCTTGTGAAGGACTTCGACGTCTGCCGCTGCACAGTGCTCGAGGACGTCGGGATGTTTCAGACAGAGCCCGAGCCATCGCAGTCGTAGCGCATCGTCTTGGATTCGAGTGAGCCGCGCCTTGGCGGACTGAGCAGATCACTGCGGAATGAAGAGGAGGTCCGAACGATGACCCTGGCCGAGCTGAGCCAGAAGCTGGGTCTCAAACCGCTCACCGAGCTGCACGACACGGAGGTTCAGGGAGCGTATGTCTCTGACATGGTGAGCGACGTGATGGCGGGCGCGAAGCCCGGCAGTCTCTGGATCACGACTCAGACCCACAAGAACGTTGTGGCCGCCGCGAATCTGGTCGACATCGCCGCCGTGGTTGTGACGAGCGGACGAGCGGTCGCCGACGAGGCCATCGAGATGGCGAATCGGGCAGACCTGACGATTCTCTCGACGGACCTGGACACCTACGTTCTTGTGGGGAAGCTGCACGAGGCGGGGGTCTAGCTCCCGGCGTTCCACCCACATCAAGAGCCGCCGCTTCTCCGGCACGCGTGGCAGGCTTGTAGTGCGCGCGGGGCCGTGGCGTCATCGCCCCGGTCATCAGTGCTACGCTGCACCTGCTCCTGACGACTCGTCCTGAAAGCGTGGCGCTGATGAACGAACTGAACATCCTGCTGGCGACGGCCGCGGACGCAACGCGGGCTCGAATGACCGAACTCCTCGAGGGTGAGGGGTACGCGGTCACGCCCGTCGGCCTCGCGTCCGACCTGGTCGCCATGCTCAGCGAGCGGGGCTGGGACCTCGTTCTCGCCTCCGATGATCTCCCCGACGCCGGTGTTCTCGAACTCACGGTCCAGGTTCACGGCCACGCCGAGGGGCTTCCCGTCATTGCCTTGGCGGAGCATCCGTCAATCCGCAGGGCGGTCGAGGCCGTGAAACGGGGAGCGCACGACTACCTCGAGACCTCCCTGAGTGACTCCGAGCTGCTCGATGCCGTCGCCGCCGCACTCGAGATGAAGCTCGAGCTCCTGGAAGAGGAGCGGCGCGTTAAGGAGCGCCGCCTCGTCAGCTTCGAAGATCTCAAGAGCCTCGAGGCTATCGATTCGATCATGGAGAAGCACGGCTTCCGCGAATCAAGGCTCGTCGGCATCCTTCAGGACATCCAGAAGGAGCTGAGGTACCTTCCTCAAGATGCCCTCAGACACGTCGCCGAGAGGCTGGGTGTCCCACTCCCCAGGGTGTACAGCGTAGCCACGTTCTACAGGGCGTTCAGCCTGAAGCCTCGGGGCCGCCACATCATCAAGGTCTGCGTGGGGACCGCCTGCCATGTGCGCGGGGCACCGAAGGTGCTCGAGGAATTCGAGCGCACGCTCGGTGTCCTTGCGGGCGACACAACGTATGACTTCGAATACACACTTCTCACAGTCAACTGCCTGGGTTGCTGCGCGCTCGGTCCGGTCGTCGTGATCGATGACGAGTACCACTCCGTCAAACCCTGGCAGACTGAGTCACTGCTTGCGAGGCTCCAGCCCGGACAGGGCGCCGCCCGCGGGGAATCCCCCGTAACGACCATGGACGAAGCCAGATGAGACGCGTCGAGGACAGCTCAGATCTCAAGAACGTGCGAGCCGAGATACTCGCCAGTCGGGATCCCGAGGCCGTGACCGTCGCCGTGTGCTGCGGGACGGGGTGCGTTGCCTGCGGAGGGCGGCAGGTCGCCGCCGCCTTCCGTGACGAACTCGATTCCCGAGGCCTTGACTCGAATGTGCGGCTCCTCACGACGGGATGCCACGGCTTCTGTGAGAGAGGTCCTCTCGTGGTCATCCGGCCCGCGGGGATTCTCTACCAGCGGGTCAAGCCGGAGGACGCGGCCGAAATTCTCGACACCTCCGTCGAGGGTGACGGCGTCGTCGAGCGTCTCCTCTACGTCGACGCATCGACCGGTGAGCACATCCCCCACGAGAGAGACGTGCCGTTCTACAGCAACCAGAAGCGCCTGGTCCTCGACAGCAACGGCATCATCGACCCGACGAGCCTCGAGGACTACGTCGCCGTCGGCGGGTACGGAGCGCTCGCGCAGGCACTGACTTCAATGACCCCGGACGATGTCATCGAGAGCGTCAAGGAGTCCGGACTGAGGGGTCGCGGCGGCGGCGGCTTCCCGACCGGTCGTAAGTGGGAGCTTTGTCGCAAGGCCGCAGGAGACACCAAGTACCTCATATGCAACGCCGACGAGGGCGATCCCGGCGCCTACATGGACAGGAGCATTCTCGAGGGGAATCCCCACAGCGTGTTAGAAGGGATGCTCATCGGGGCGTACGCTCTCGGAGCGAGAGAGGGCTACATCTACGTACGCCAGGAGTACCCCCTGGCGGTCAACCACTTCTCCAAGGCCCTCAGGGACGCGGAAGAGGCCGGCCTCCTCGGGAACGGCATCCTGGGCACCGACTTCTCCCTCTCAGTCACGGTCTCCCGGGGAGGCGGGGCGTTCGTCTGTGGTGAGGAGACCGCCCTGATGGCGTCCGTTGAGGGTCGGCAGGGGAGGCCGCGCCCCAGGCCGCCGTACCCCGCCGAGAGCGGGCTGTGGGGCTGTCCGACGAACATCAACAATGTGGAGACGTGGGCGAACGTACCGCGGATCGTCGAGAAGGGCGGGAAGTGGTACGCGAAGATGGGCACGGCTAAGAGCAAGGGCTCGAAGATCTTCTCACTGGTGGGGAAGGTCATCAACACGGGGCTCATCGAGGTACCGATGGGCATGTCCCTGAGACAGATCGTGTTCGACATCGGCGGGGGCGTTCCCGGGGGCAAGACGTTCAAGGCCGTCCAGAGCGGCGGACCCTCCGGAGGCTGCATTCCTGAGAGCCTTCTGGATCTTCCCGTTGACTACGAAGCGCTCGCGGAAGCGGGTGCGATCATGGGGTCCGGCGGGCTGATCGTGATGGATGAGGACACGTGTATGGTGGACGTCGCCAGGTACTTCGTCTCGTTCCTGGAGGAGGAATCCTGCGGGAAGTGCACGCCGTGCCGGGAGGGCCTTAGGAGGATGGGCGAGATCCTCACCGACATCATCGAGGCCAGGGGAAAGCCGGGAGACATCGAGCGCCTGGAGGAGCTGGCCTACGTCATCCAGGAGGCGTCCCTGTGCGGTCTCGGCACGACTGCGCCCAATCCTGTGCTCACGACGATACGCTACTTCCGTGACGAGTACGAGTCACACGTTATCGAGAAGCGCTGCCCAGCGAAGGTCTGCAAAGCGATGATTGTGTATCGCGTCGTCGCCGAGAAGTGCACCGGCTGCCAGCGGTGCGTCAAGGCGTGTCCTGTCGAGGCGATCAGCGGGCCTCGATCGCAGCCGCACAACGTCGATCTCGACAAGTGCATCAAGTGCGGAGCGTGCTACGAGGTCTGCAAGTTTGACGCGATTGCGGGCGACGCGATCTACATCGAATGACGCACCTCCGCTGGCGCTGAATGAGCTCAGCGTTCACAAGAAGCGAGGCGATCGTGGTCACGTTCAAGATGAACCGTCGGACTCTCAAGGTCGAGGAGGGTACGACAGTCCTCGAGGCGGCGAGGGACGCCGGCATCTACATCCCAACGCTCTGCTATCACCCTGCGCTGGAGCCGATAGGCGCCTGCCGTCTGTGCATCGTCGAGTTGTCGCAGGGCGGAAGAAAGAGCCACGTGGCCGCGTGCGTAACGAAGGTCAGCGAAGGCATCACGGTCAAGACCGACACGGAGGCCGTGGCGAAGATTCGCCGGACCGTACTGGAACTCCTGATAGCGAGATGCCCTGACGTGGCAATCCTCCGGGAGCTCGGGGAGCGGTTCGGAGTCGGCGAGCCCTCCTTTCCGCTGGGTGAGGATGTCTGCTTCCTCTGCGGACTCTGCGTTCGCGCCTGCCGTGAGATCGTCGGCGTCGAGGCCATCGGCTTCGCCCAGCGCGGCGTGGACAGCGAGGTGCTTCCCCCGTTCGCGACGCAGTCAGCAAGGTGCATCAGCTGCGGCACGTGCACGACCATCTGCCCCGCGAGGACGTTTGACCTGTCGAAGGTGGATGCGGGGGGCGGCCTGCATGGAGAGAAGGACGACGTCAGGGTACGGAAGTGTGTCGTGTGCGACGAGCACTACTCGAGTTCGTAGCAGTGGACCGGATCCGCCCGTCAGACCACGTCATCCGCGAGTCCGTCGGGGCGGACCGTGAGGAATCGAGGGAGCCCTGGACATGCCGGACGACCGGCCGAGCGCAGGCCAAATAGGCGTCTTCCTTTGCGAATGCGGAGACGAGATCAAGGGGGCCGTTGATCTCGGGAAGCTCCGTGCAGAGCTCGTCGCCCTCGAACCGCGGCCCTCGGTTCACGTTGCCCCGTACTGGTGCTCGGGGGCCGGCATCCGAGCGTGGGAGGGGATCCTGACGAAAGAGGGCCTTGACGCTGTTGTCGTAGCCGGGTGCAGCGACAGGACCCACGGCGCGCTCTTGAGGGACGTTTGCGGAAGGGCGGGAGTCAATCGGAACAGAGTGGTTGCGGTGAACCTCCGTGAGCACTGCGCGAGAGTGCACAGTGGTCGGCGCGGCGGGGCCACGTCGAAGGCTCTGAGACTTGTCCGGATGGGGATCGAACGGGCGCGGCTGGCCCGCCCGCTCGAGCCCATCACATCGGAGGTGCGGAGGTCTGCGGTCGTCGTCGGGGGAGGCGTCACCGGGCTCACGGCGGCTCGCGCTTTGGCGGCGCGGGATGTCCGCGTCACTCTGGTGGAGAAGGAGAAGGCTCTCGGCGGGATCCTGAGGGAGGTCAATCAGCTGTTCCCGTCATACTGCGACGCGGTCCGCTACGTTGATGAGATGTCGCTCAAGACGACCGAGAGTCCGAACATCGATGTCCTGTTGGAGGCGCATGTCGTGGGCGTCTCCGGACACCCCGGAGATTACGTCGTGACTGTGGAGAGCGGAGGGGGCACCCGGGAGCTCACCGTAGGTAGCATCGTGGTCGCCACGGGAGCGGACGTGTTGGCTCCCGTAGGGCTCTTCGGCTACGGCGACAATCCGAAGGTCGTCACACAGCTCGAGTTCGAGGCCATGCTCAAGGAGGGTCTCGAGGACATCAGGCGCGTGGTGATGGTCCAGTGCGTCGGATCGAGGAACGCCGACAGACCGTACTGCTCCCGTGTCTGTTGCACGGCCACGGTC
>DAOWER010000211.1 GCA_030638405.1 Candidatus Eiseniibacteriota bacterium
AGAGCCCCGCTGCCCTCAGGAAGGGGATGACCCGTTCTGTCCGGTCGGGGACGTCCAGCCTCTTGAGCCACTGGGTGTTCATCCAGTCCAGCTTGTCCGGGTCGAACGATGCCGGCTTCCTGCTGATACGGTCCGTGTCGAAGTTCTGCAAGAGGTCGTCAAGCGAGAAGAACTCCCTGTCTCCCTCGTAGGACCACCCCAGGAGCGCCATGTAGTTCACGACCGCCTCAGACAGGTAGCCACGTCTTCGGTACTCGCCTATCGCGATGGCTCCCCGTCGCTTCGACATCACCTGTTTGTCCGGAGCGAGCACCAGGGGTTGGTGGCCGAAGGTCGGAGGTTCGTGGCCGAGCGCCCGCCAGATCACGATCTGTCGCGGGGTGTTGGAAATGTGGTCGGCGCCCCGGATGACGTGCGTGATGGCCATCTCCAGGTCATCCACCACCACGGCGAAGTTGTATGTGGGCGTCCCGTCCTGACGGACTATGACGAGGTCGTCGAGCTCGGCGTTGTCGAACTCGATCCTCCCGAGCACCATGTCGTCGAACGACGTCTTCCCGGCGGGCACGCGGAATCGGACCACGGAAGGCCGCCCCTCCGCCAGCAGCGCGTCCCGCTCGACGTCGGAAAGCCCCAGACACTTGCGGTCGTAGATCCACCCTCCGTCGGCCGCCTGCGCGCGGCTGCGCCGCTCCTCGAGTTCCTCGGGAGAGCAGAAGCAGCGGTACGCGTTTCCCGTCTCCAGGAGCTTCTCGACGTGCGGCCCGTAGCTCATGGAGCGTTCCGACTGAAGGTAGGGACCGAAGTCGCCTCCGCACTCGGGGCCCTCGTCCCAATCGAGCCCCAGCCAGCGCAGGTCCTCGAGGATGGCGTTCAGGTACTCGGGCGTGGACCGCACCCGGTCCGTGTCCTCTATCCTGAGGACGAACGACCCGCTCTCATTGCGCGCAATCAGCCAGTTCAGAAGAGCCGTCCGGGATCCGCCTATGTGAAGAAAACCCGTCGGACTAGGTGCGAAACGCACTCTGATTCCACTCATGTGTCACCCCACGAAAAAGGCCTCTTCGCCGAGGCCGTCTGCACTCAAACGGACTATAGCAACCACCGGATGGGACTGTCAAGGACGCCCGGGAGGTGCGGGCGTGCCCGCGGGCGCACTTGACAGTCGCCGGAGGGCCGCGCTAATGTCGTGAGGGCGGCAGGGAGCCTTTGCCCCAGGGCGGCAGGGAGCCTTTGCCCCACGGGATTCAGCCATATGACAGACGATCTCACACCGATGCTGCGGCTCAGGAAAGACGCGCTCATCGCGCTCACGTGGCTTGCGGCGTTCGCGGTCGCGATGGCGTACGTGGAAGCAGCGGTCGTCGCCTACCTTCGGCTGCTCTACTACCCTGACGGGTTTGTCATCGAGGGAGCGGCTTCCCTTGAGCCCGTGCCTCCGGCCGTTCTTGCGATCGAGATAGGGCGCGAGGCTGCGACCATTGTCATGCTCGCAGCCGTTGCCCTCCTGAGTGCCGGGAAGAGCTGGTGGGAGCGTTTGGCCCACTTCATGTGGGCGTTCGCGCTCTGGGACATCTTCTACTACGTCTGGCTCTATGCGCTGCTGAGGTGGCCTTCCGGCCCGACGACCATCGACGTGCTGTTCCTGATTCCGCGGCCTTGGATCGCACCCGTGTTTGTCCCCGTTGCCGCTTCGCTTCTGATGATAGGCGCGGCTCTGGCCATTCTCAGGCGGACGTGGGTGCGTGGTGTGGGGGGCCAGAGTATGCGCACTTGACAGGTGGCGCGGCGCGGGACTAGGCTCAGCCTGAGGTGGGATGTAGTAAGCTTGACAGACGGCGCGCACCGTCGCGCGCGGCGCCAAGGGCGACGCCGGGTATCCCGGCACTCGCGTGAGAGGTGCTGGATGATTAACCGCATGTTGGTCCTGGTCGTGGTCGCCTGTTTGCTGGGAGCCTGTTCCGGCGACGAGACCACGGCAGACGGCAGCTCTGCTGAACAGTCACAGACGATGACGGCCGCCGAGCCCGGTGAGGCCGTGGCTCCGAAGGACGACCCGGTCCAGGGGACCTCAGGAGAACCGGCGGACACCGTGGCCTCCGACGACGCGAGCGCGGACACGACTCAGGTCGAGTCTGCGGAGGACGCCGACGAGCCGCCGGAAGCCTCCACGGGTTCAGAGGAGTCCGCACCGGCCGAGCCCGCGGGCGCGCCCGACTCTCCGCCTGCGCCTGGCGTCACCGCTTCCTCGCGCGGACTTCGCGTGCTTCGGGCGTACGTCTGCAAGGGCATCGAGCAGAGCGAGCCGACCGAGGCGGGAAAGAGCTTCATCCCGGAGGACGGCGTTTTGAGGCTCTGCTGCTTCAGCGAGATCGCGGGGGCCTCCGAGCCCGACACGGTCTTTCACGTCTGGCGCTGGGGTGACCGCGAGATGGCGCGCGTGGCGCTCGAGGTCAAGAGCGCTCGCTGGAGGACCTGGAGCACGAAGCGCATCCTCGATGAGTGGCGCGGCGAGTGGCACGTCGACGTGACCGACAGCGACGGCGCCGTTCTCACCAGGCTGGAGTTCTCGGTCGAGTAGCCCAGACCACCGCAGCCCCTGTTTCCTGCACGACACCTCAAGAAAGCGCTTGACACACCCCTCTATTCGAACTATATAATATTATTACATTTGAATATTCCTTTGCGTAGAGCCTCTAAGGGTCGTACCGATGACCGACATGGGTCGAAGCACACAGATCAACAGCGGGGCCGGGGCTTCGCACGAAGCGTTCGAGAAGGCGGCGAGCCTTCTGCGCGCCCTGTCTCATCCCATCCGGCTCAGGATAATCGAACTCCTGGGTGGGGGGGAGCTGTGCGTGAAGAACCTCGAGGAGACCCTCGAGATCTCGCAGTCTTCTGTGTCACAGCACCTGACTCGTCTGAGGTACGCGGGACTCATCGAGTCCGAGCGCAAGGGGCACCTGGTGTGCTACCGCCTCGTGGAGGGCGGCGCAACGCGGATTCTGGAAGCGGCAATGGACGAGTCACAACAGAAGGACTGAGAGGAGTGGTAGCCCAAGATGAGCAAGACGGTAGCTGGAACTGACGGCAATTTCGATGCTGAGGTCCTGAAGTCGGACGTGCTGGTGCTGGTTGATTTCTGGGCGCCCTGGTGTGGGCCGTGTCGTCTCGTAGGTCCGGTCCTCGAGGAGATCGCCGACGAGAACGACGGCAAGCTCAAGGTCGTGAAGGTCAACGTCGATGAGAACCCCACGCTCTCGCAGCGCTACGGGATCCGCGGCATTCCGACGATGGTGTTCTTCAAGGGCGGTGAGCAGGTCGACATGACTGTCGGTGCCGCCATGAAGAACAGTATTCAGGAGAAGGTAGACGCCCTGCTGTAGTCCGATGTAGTCCGACATGGAGGTAGTGAGCATGATGAAGATCCTGAAGACCGCGGTTCTGCTGCTGTCGGTAGCGCTTCTCTCTCTCGGATTCGCAGGCTGTGGCGGAACGGAAGAAGGGGCTGAGGCACCGGCCGGTGAGGCCGCAGTGGCCACCGAGGGAGCTGACGCCGTGCCGGTTCCGCAGGCGTCCGGTGTCGGTGTCGAGCCCGGACAGACTCCGCCCGCGTTCGCGCTTCCTGATCTTCACGGCAACGATGTTTCCCTCGACGACTTCGAAGGTCAGGTGGTCATTCTTGACCTGTGGGCGACCTGGTGTCCGCCGTGCA
>DAOWER010000007.1 GCA_030638405.1 Candidatus Eiseniibacteriota bacterium
AACAAGCTCGACATCAAGAGCAACGCCGAGTTCCTCTTCAACCTCAGGTACCCTCAGAGGCTGATGGTCGGCATGAACTCGAGACTCATCGCGTCCCTGAGGAAGGCGGGCTTCGATTTCCCGGGTGTCGGCTGGTGAGCGCTACCGGTGCTCCACGGAGCGGAACTAACGGTACATCGCCTTGATCGCTCCCCAGGATCTCTCCTCGACGACCGTCGCGTCGCAGCCCTCACCGAGTGCGCCTATCAGAACCGCCCAGCTGTTATTCGAGGGCAGGCACGGCGAGGTGTTGAAGAGCGAGTAGTCGCCCTCGGGCGCTCCGCAGAAGAGCGGGTCCTCGAAGAGGTTCTCGTAGTGGTCGCCGCACAGGTCGTCGCCTCCGGCGTTGCCGAACACGCAGCAGTGACTGAACGTCGGCACGCTGGAGGTCGGACAATGGACGGCTCCGCCCTCGGAGCCGAATGCGATGATGCAGTTCGTGAACGAGGGAGAAGACGCGATCCCGCAGTGAATGCCTCCGCCCTCGGACGCCCCGTTGCCGACGAACGTGCAGTTCGTGAACGTCACTTCCGAGAAGTCCATCAGTACGCCGCCTCCCTGAATGGCGGCACTGTTGTTCGCGAAGACGCAATCGACGAATGAGGGAGAAGGACTCACCGCGTTGTTGCAGTACACCCCGCCGCCGTAGTTCTCGCCGTCGTTGTCGGTGAAGACGCAGTCGACGATGGTCGGCCACGAGTTGACGCAGCGAATCCCTCCGCCCGAGCCGAGCCCGTTCCTCACCGTGAAGCCCCGCACGGTAGCCGATTCGTCCTCTCCATCCACGAAGTAGAACCCGCGATCCTGATGCTCGCAGTCGATGACGGTCGAGGTCGGACCCTCCTGCGACATGAGCACGATGTTCTTCCCAGCGAAGGTGATGTTGCGGTTCGCGGGGCCTGAGTACGTTCCGGGCGCAACGAGAATGGTGTCGCACGCGGCCGCCGCGTCGACGGCATCCTGGATCGTCAGGTAGTCGCCACCGCCGGCCGCGTCGACGTAGATGACTTCCGGCACGCAGATCGTGTCCGTCCAGACCACGGCGCGGATCATCGCGTTCCCCTCGAGCATCTCCCATACGCTCCAGTTCCATCTGAAGCTCGCTCCCGCGTTCGGCGAGTCGGTATCCAGGCCGATGTAAGGGTTGTTCCTGTGCTCCCACTCCATGCCGACGAAGAACTTCTTGTCAGGGAAGAGATTGTCGTCGGTGATGTCCACTGGTGTTGGAAGATCGACCCTGACCCAAGCTTCCTCAGGATACATGTACCAGTCGGGGAACGGGTAGTAGCCGTCGTTGGCAGGCACACCCGGGAGCATGTCCGGGGTCGGCCTCCAGACCCAGACCGTGAACGGCGCGGTCGTCGGCGCTCCAGGGATGGACGGATGGCTGGCGCCGTCGTCCATGATGTAGAACACGACCGCGGTGACGTGCGTGGCCCATACCGGCGCCTGGAAGCGGACCGCGGCTTTCTGTGCGGGATGCCCGGTCAGCGGCACCTCCGCGGTCCCATCGTCGTGCGCGAGCACCTCCTCGACGCGCGAGCCGAGCGTGCTGCCGGCGTCCGTGCCCGACAGAACGCGGTCCGCTCCGGCCGCCGTCACGGAGGTGAGCATCAGGGTCGTACAGGCGAGTGCGAGTGCAAGGAGGGGCGTGTGGGCGTAGGTGAACTGGCGATAGCTTCCGGATCGCGTGTCTTTTCGCATGTCGTGCCTCCCCGTGCATGGTGCCGCAGCGCGCGCGGAGATTGAGTCCGAAGCTCACCTATATGATAGCAGGCGGCTTCCCCTGTTGTCAATCATGCGGTGTTTGGCGTTCTACGCTTGAGCGGAGTTCCTTGTGGACGAGCTCCTCAACATGAACTTCCAGGATCGCACGTGCGTGCTGTTTTCACCCACGGGCACCGACCACGGGGAGGGCCCTCGTCATCCCCCCCTCGCAGAGCACCGGGGGCCCCAGTCTCATACTATTGACATGTTGTATTATCTGTGATAGAATCAGTACTGAGAGACGTCACACTGGCGGTGGTACACGTGTTTCCAGCCCCTTTTGGGGAGGGGCGACAGACGGTGGTGGTTCACCGTTTCGTTCTGGCCGGCCACGCCCGATACCGGGGGAGCACTGACAGGGCCAACGGAAGGAACCAGAGATCCCGTTGTCATAGCCGCATTGGCTCAGCTCCTTCTCGCGACGTGGCCGGCCGACTTTCATTCTCTCGGGGGACGGCCCGCGGCAGTCCGGTAGATGACCGGAGCCCGGGCTTGCTTCGAGTTATGGAGCCGCCGACGCTGACGGCGGCGCTCGAAGGAGTCGGAGCGCCCGCAAGCTGGCGGGATACGACTGCACCGAGCCTAGTGAGAGGGCGGGGACGACCCCTGCCCTCCGCCGCGTACGGGCGCTGCCGGCCGTTCCGACCGGCCGGGGCCTCGGCTGCCACAGGCCGCGCGAGACCTCCCCGAATCGCCTTGCCCACCCGCACGCGGCTCTGCTAGCATCCTCTTGTCGCGGCCCGGCCGTCTGCCGACCCGGTCGCATCTCGGGAAGACGTAACTCCGTATCAGGCCCCAGGCTAGAGGAACACGCCCGGCTCGCCGGGCGCCAGACGGGAGCGGCGCCAGTGAGCGGCGATGTCAAGGTCCTCGCGAAGAACAAGCGAGCCCGGCACGACTATCATGTCGTCGACTCGATAGAGACCGGCATCGTGCTCAGGGGCACGGAAGTCAAGTCGATGCGCCTCGGAAAGGTGCAGCTGGTCGACAGCTACGTCAGGATTGAGGATGGGGAGCTGTTCCTTCACGGCGCACACATCAGCCCGTACGAGCAGGGGAATCGCTTCAACGTCGATCCGAGGAGGCGCCGCAAGCTTCTCGCCCACAAGACCGAGATACACCGCCTGCACCGTCAGGTGCTGGAGAAGGGGATGACGCTCATCCCGCTCGCGGCGTATCTCAAGCGGGGGAGAGTGAAGATAGAAGTGGGGATCTGCCGCGGCAAGAAGACCTACGACAAGCGC
>DAOWER010000061.1 GCA_030638405.1 Candidatus Eiseniibacteriota bacterium
CGGCCACATCGACCTCCTCATCGACCCTGTGACAAAAACGCTCGCCGGCTACGAACTGCCCAGCTACCGGGGCGTGCTCATGACGCTCTTCGAGGACGAGTGGTGGCCCGAGGATGTGATGGCTTCCATGGTCGAGTCTCAAGTGGCGGAGGCCGAGCAGGGGATGGACCGCGTGATCGGTCATACCAACGTCGATCTGACCAGGGGCGGGGAGGGAGAGACCCGCATGGGCAATCTCGTCTGCGACGCCATGCGTGAGGAGGTGACGGCCGACTTTGCCTTCACGAACCTGGGCGGCATCAGGGACGAGATCCCCGCCGGGACCGTGACCCCGAGGCAGGTCTTCCGCGTTCTTCCGTTCGGCAACAGCCTCATGGTCTTCGAGATGGACGGGAGGTTGCTGAAGGAGGTCATCGAGTACCGCGTCAGCGCGGGGCACCACGGCGTGTACATGGCCGGCGGCACGATCATCTACAACAAGACGCGTCCCGACTACGACCGCATCACCTACTTCGAGGTCGGGGGTGAGCCGTGGGATGCCGACAGGATTTACAGGGTAGTGACGTCTGACTTCCTCGCCACCGGCAATGCGGGCCTCTACATGCTGCCGCTCGTGCCGGAGGAGAAGAAGATGAGGACCTCGACGACGTGCATGGACGCCGCCGTGCACTACATCGAGCGCCACTCGCCGATCGGGAACACCATGGACGGGCGCTGGATCCGCGATGACACATCAGAGCTGGATGCGACCTTAGCTGCTGCCATGGAGGGCATGGAGCCGCTGGCTCCCCCGGTGGATGAGTCGGGCGGAGCGTACCAATAGCAAACAGCGGCGCGCCGCGGCCGGTCCGCGTTGACGCGAACTCCGCGCCCCGGCAGCGACAGACGAGTCACCCGGAGGGCCTCGAACAGCACGGTTCGCAGGCCCTCCCGCGCTTCTGAGGGCGGCAGGAAGCTGGACAAGCAACGTTGAATGTGCTATAATGGCGTGACGCAAAATAGCCCGCTGCAGTGCGCGGAGGGCGTTGTCCCGCTTTCGCCCGACGCCGAGCGGATAGCTGTCTGTCAGTACAAAGGAGGTACGACGGCGAAAGGACACGCGTGGCATACAGTTCCGGCAGTATCGAGACGGAGAATCCTTGGAGAAGGAGGACCTGAGATGACGAGACTACCCATCACAGCCCTGGTGGTCCTCGTGTTTGCTTTCGGGGTGGCAGCGGCCGATCCGGCGGGCGACAACATCGTGATCAACGAGATCTACTGCGACGGCAACGGCTACTACGACGGCTCGGAGTTCATCGAGCTCTACAACCCGACCGACGCCCCGATTGACGTGAGCGGCTGGGTGCTTTGCGGCGTCGAGTACGACCAGGCGTGTGGAGGCGAGGACCTCTGGCAGTTCCCGGCGGGTCCTCCGATACCGCCCGACGGCTATCTGCTTGTTGCCAAGGACGGTGACGACAGCGCCGATCCCCCGAATGACGACTCGTTCATGTGGGAGTTCGGGTTCCGTCCGCACTTCGAGATGTTTGACCCGACCTTCGACTACGACATCGACAGCCCGTACGTCGCCAACATGATCATCCTCACGGACGACCCGTCGCCTGGTTACAGCGACGAGATCCAGCTCGTCGGCGGCAGGGGCTACGGGGTCATCTGCTCGACTCCTACGAGCGACTCGGACGTCGTCTATCTCTACGACGGCGACCCGAGCGGCGGTACGGTGAATCTGATCGACCTTGTTGAGTTCATCGATCCGGTCGAGTGCTCGACCGACCCGTGCGTCTTTCCGTTCACGGACGACGGCGCTGACGACAACGCGTTCCAGGGAGTTCCGTTCCTTGGCAACACGCTGGGACGTGACTCGGACAGCGTCGATACGGACATGAGCATCGACGACTGGACCCTGCAGGCGCCGACGCCCGGCGAAGTGAACGTCGAGAACACGCCTCCGTGGATCAGCACACTACGCTACTCGCCGATACCACCGACCGACACGGACGACACGATCATCAGCGCGTATGTGACCGACAACGGCACGGTGGACTCCGTCATGGTCTACTACAAGGTCGGCACCGGCAGCTGGAGCAAGGTCGAGGCGTCGACGGGCGATTCCCTCTACGCGGCCGCCGTTCCCGCGTCCGCGGTCAACGACGGCGATATCGTCGACTACTTCATGCGGGCCGTAGACGACCTCGGCGCGACGATGAACTACCCGGCCGGGGGCATGAGCGATCCCTACTCCTTCAGAGTGGGCATCACGCCGATCTACAGCATCCAGTGGGTCGGGCCGGGGGGCGACGAGTCCCCCTTGATCGGGCAGCCCGTGAATGTCCAGGGTGTCGTCACGATGGCCACCGACTTCATGGAAGACGACCTGTTCTTCATCCACGACGCGTCCGGCGAGTTCCACGGACTGGCCTGCTACATGCCGGGGACGCCCACGCCTGTGCAGGAGGGTGACCTGGTCACGTTCTGCGGAAGGGTCACCGAGTACTACGGCCTGACGGAGATCACGAGGCACTTCACCGAATCGATGGCCATCGAATCCTCAGGCAATCCCGGCTTCGGCTTCACCGACGTCACGACAGAGGTGATCGCGCCTACCAGCGCGGATGCCGAGGGGTATGAGAGCCAGCTCGTGCGCGTGAGTGACGCGACGGTGACGTTCGAGCCGGACAGCTACGGCATCTGGCAGTGCCGCGATGCATCGGCCGTCGATTGCATGGTCGACGACGAGGTCTACTACACGTACGACGCTGAGGTCCTCGATTCGATCGAGGAGCTCCACGGTATCCTCGTCTACAGCTACAGCGAATTCAAGGTGCAGCCGCGCTACGACGAGGATATCATCGGCCCGCCGCGCATCAGCGAGGTGCGGTACTCGCCGGTCCCGCCTGCCGCGGGCGCTCCGACGACCATATTGGCGACCCTCGACGATAACACCGGCATCTCGTCGGCCACAATGTACTGGTCGTACAACAAGGCCAGGCCCTACCCCAACACGGTGCCGATGAGCGAGATCATGTCCACCGGCGTCTGGGAGGGCGACGTCTCTGCTCAGACGGCCGGCACGCGCGTCTACTACTACATCGAGTGCGCGGACGTGTCCGGCATGGACGCGCAGAGACCCTCGGTCGGCGGCTACAGCTACTACGTCGGCACGACAACAATCCAGAGCGTGCAGGAAGTGCCGCCGGGAGGCGACACGTCGCCGATGGACACGCTCGCGGTCAACGTCGAGGGCTACGTAACTGTCGAGCCCGGGATCTTCAACGACAACACGTTCTACATTCAGGAAGAGTCCGGTGCGTGGCACGGCATCAGGGTCTACGACAGGACCGGCACCGTCTCCTTCGAGCGCGGCGACCACTTGGTTGTCTGCGGCGAGGTGGAGGAATACTACGGCCAGACAGAGATCGCGCTGCACTTCCCCGAAGCGGCGCAGATCACGGCTGTCCCTGCAGATGAGGTCGATCCGGTCAGCATCGCCACCGGCATGCTACAGAACGTGGTGTCCGGCGAGCAGTTCGAGAGCGTGTACGTGCACGCCGAGGACTGCACGGTCTACGACGAGGACATGGGCTTCGGCGAGTGGGCGATATCGAACGGCACGGCGAGCGATACGTGCCGCGTCGACGACTACGCCGAGTACGACTACGTGCCCTCGAACGGCGACAACGTCTACGTGAGGGGCGTGGTGGCGTACACCATCGGTAACTACAAGATAGAGCCGCGCGGCAACGAAGACATCGCGGCGAATCCGACTGGTGTGTCCGACGACTACTTCGGTGGGAAGTTCGGGCTCGCGCAGAACATGCCGAACCCCTTCAACCCGGAGACCAGGATCGCCTTCAACCTGACCGCGCCCGGCGATGTGACGCTTGAGATTTACGACGTGGCCGGTCGCACGGTCGCGACCCTGCTCGACCGCCACATGGACGCTGGCGCCCACGTGGCTCACTGGGACGGCAGGACCAGCGACGGGGAGCGCGCCGCGAGCGGCGTCTACTTCTACAAGCTGGCGGCCGGCGACCAGAACGTCAGCAGAAAGATGGTGCTGCTCAAGTAGCATCGTCTGGCTCCAACCCGTCTTCGGCGGCCTGAGCCGCCGAAGACCGGGACGGAGACCTGGCACCGACATCGGGGCCGGGAGTGGAACGGGACCTGCTAGGTTTCGTCGCCGCCC
This sequence comes from Candidatus Eiseniibacteriota bacterium, assembly GCA_030638405.1. Lineage (GTDB taxonomy): Bacteria > Joyebacterota > Joyebacteria > Joyebacterales > Joyebacteraceae > JALGZG01. The sequence goes on from DAOWER010000061.1 coordinate 4,190, forward strand.
CCGGCCTTTGTCTATTCTGTTGACAGATCGCGTTGCCGACCCCGCTGAGTTGCCACCCTCGCTTCCGCCGACCCCGCTCGCCCGAACCGACCCGCGCTGTCCCCCTGCGGCTGCCCCTCCCGAGGACACATTTCCGCCCCTCACACTCAAGAGCAGGAGGTGCGCTGCATGAAGACGATGCGCTTTGCCGTTGTGCTTGTGGTGCTGTGCCTGGCGATCTTCCAGGGCTCCGTGCGGGCCCAGGTCGTGCTGAACGAGCTCATGCCGGATCCGGCGAGCGACTGGTCGCCGACGGACGGCAACGAGGAGTACGGCTCGCTGGAGGACGAGTGGATCGAGATATTCAACGCGGGCTCCGAGGCGGTCGACGTGACCGGGTGGAGGCTGCGCGACGCCGTCTCGGACTCGAGCTGGCGGTTCGGATTCAGTGGGGTGCTCGGTCCCGGGGAGTTCTTCGTCGTGTACGGCAACGAGGCCTACCAGTGGGAAGATGAGAACGGGTACGCGAAGAACGGGCTGTCCATGAACAACACCGGCGACACGATCACGCTGGTGTCGGCCGACCATGTCACGGTGGTGGACACCGTGGCCTACACGAGCCAGGACATAGGGGACGACCGGTCCTGGGGGCGTGTTCCGGACGGTTCGCCTAACTGGGAGTGCAACGACGGGCTGAACCCCGCGAACCCGCCAGGCAGCGGTCTGCCGCCGACACCGGGTGAGCCCAACCTCGGTGCGCCCGTCGAAACGGTCGACTGGGGACAGATCAAGGCGCTCTTCCGCTGACGGACGACGCCCGGAAGAGCCACCAGGCCGTGGGGAATCGTCTCGACGGTCTGACGGGTGGTGAAGTGCGGGGCCCCGGTGTCAGTATCGGGGCCCCGCCGCGTACCAGCGTTTCCGTTGACACCCCGCGAACGGGGTACCTATACTCCGGATGAAATCAGGACTAACCCGCCAGTGAGGACGGTCCATTGCCTCTAGATAGCCTGCCCCTGTCCGTGGCGCTCTTTGCCGTCGGCGCGGCCGCCATATGGTTCGGCGGCGGCCGCCTGCCGGAAACGGGAAACAGCCTCGCGGGGAAGCTCGGCATAAGCGCCACCGCCATCGGGCTCTTCGTGCTCTCCATCGTCACCTCTCTGCCTGAACTGTCTGTGACGCTGGCGGCGATGCTGAAAGAGGGCGCGCCCGACCTCGCCTTCGGGAACATCTTCGGCAGCAACAACTTCAACATCACGAGCATCGTGGTTCTTGAACTGCTGGTGGCCGGCACGTTCCTTCACAACGTCGACAGGGCCCGCTACGCGAGGACGTGTATCTACCTGCTCATTCTCACCTGTATCACCGGTCTGGGAGTAATCGTCGGCCCGCGCATGTCGTCCCCGGTCCTCCCGGTGCTTCTCTTCAGCGTGCCCGTGGTCGCGATCTTCCTGCACGACTCACTGACTCATCGCAAGCTGCAGGGGAAGAGGACAGCGGACGCGGTGGCACGTGACGTGAGCGGCGGCACGGTCGGCGTCGTCCTTCGCTTCCTGCTCCTCTCGGCCGTCGTCGTTGTCGGCGGTTTCATGATTGCGCGGGGCGCCAACGGGATCGCGTCGCACGAGTTTCCCGGCGGCCTGACCCTGGGCCACACGTTCGTGGGAACGCTCCTGGTTGCGGTCGCCACATCCATGCCCGAGGTGTCCGTTGCCTACGCCGCGGTCAAGAGGGCGAAGCTGGAAGACATGGCGCTGGGGACGATACTCGGCAGCAATATGGTCAACATTCTCGTTTTTGCGGTCGGCGCGCCGCTCCTGGCATTCAAGTTTTCGCGGTCAGCGTGGGCGATGATTTCTGTGTCCAATCTTCTGAGCGTCGCGGCGGCGCTCCTTCTGACGCTGTTCGTCCTGGTTGGGATTCTCAGCCGGTCGCACCGCGCCGGGAGGGCGGTCGCCAGATCGATGGTGGTCCTTGCGGTACCCGTCTACCTCATCACTCTCTTCCTTGTGTACAGAAGCGCGTGACGAAGCACTCCGGGCGGGAGCCGCACAGAAGGGGAGGGGACAATGACGACAGCTAGGAGCATTGACTACTGGGGGATCGTCACGAGGTCCGTCGGAATCGCCTGGAACCACAAGTTCCTCTGGTTCTTCGGGTTCTTCGCCGCGTCCGGCGGCGGTGGCGGCGGCAACACCGCGAACTGGGGAGAGCGCGGGGTCGACGAGATACGAGCCTTCTTCATGTCTCACATAGAAGTGCTCGTGGCCGTCATCATGGGCCTGGTGCTTCTCTGGCTGGTTCTCGTCGTGATGAGCCTCATCTCGAAGGGCGCGCTCCTCTCGTGTATCAGCCGCGCGGACGACGGCGAGCTCATCCGATTCGAGGATGGATGGCACGCCGGGCTCAAGGCGTTCTGGGGCATGCTTGGGATCGGCGTCACCGCGTTCGTCGTCTTCCTCGTTGTGACAGCGCTCTGTGTCCTCGCGGTCGTGGTGCCTCTGATGGGGGGTGCGGCGGGGGTCGCCATCGCGGTCTTCATCGGAGCCATACTGTTCATTCCCTACATCGTCTTTCTGTTCCTGCTCACGTTCATCGTCATCTACGCTGAGAGGGAGTACGTGATACGAGGCTGCGGTGTGGCCGACGCGCTGTCCGCCGGATGGGAGCTGACCAAGTCCTGCTTCTGGCAATCGCTCCTGATGTGGCTCGTGTCGTTCGCGTCATCAATGGCCTTCCTGATCAGTCTCTTGGTCGTGCTTCTCGCCATCGCCATACCCTTCATCCTGATAGGTGTCGCGAGTCCGCCGGTGGGTCTCATACTGGGCATTCCCGTGGGCATCGTCGTGCTCATTCTGGCCATCTCGGCATACAGCACCTACGACCACTCTCTGTGGACGCTGATGTATCGGGATCTCACGGGGCTCTCCGCGGCCGCGCCGCAGGTTGTCGCGGCGCCGCCTGGCGAGCGTGTCCCGCGGAACCACTGGCACACAGCGGAGGGCGGCAGTGACGAAGAGGCATGAGCGCAGGGGATGGCGTCCTCCCGAGCGTGACATGAGCGGTGTCGGCTCCGCTCTCACCGAGCAGCGGAATCCTCGTTCCGTCGACATCGACACGATGGGCGCGAGCGAACTCGTCGAGCTCATCAATTCCGAGGACGCGACCGTGGCTGCGGCCGTCGCGGGTGAGAGCGAACGCATCGCGAGCGCGATCGAGCTCATCGTCGGCAGGCTGCGGCGAGGGGGGCGGCTCATCTACGTGGGCGCCGGGACGAGCGGTCGCCTGGGCGTGCTGGACGCCGCGGAATGCCCTCCGACGTTCGGCACCGATCCGGAGATGATCCAGGGTGTGATCGCCGGCGGCTACGGTGCCCTGGTCCGGGCCAAGGAGGGGGCGGAGGACGATCGCGGTGCGGGCGGAAGCGACCTGCGTGAGAGAGGTGTCGGCCCGGACGACGTCGTGATGGGCATCGCGACGAGCGGGGGAACGCCCTACGTTCAGGGCGCCCTGGAGGAGGCCGTTCGGTCGGGGGCCGGTACCGTGTTCCTCTGTTGCACACCCGCGGAACGGGACGCCGTGCCCGTCGATGTGGCCATCGCGCCGCTGACGGGGCCCGAGGTGGTCACCGGGTCGACGCGGATGAAGGCCGGAACGGCCACGAAGCTGGTTCTGAACACCATCACTACGGCGACGATGGTCCTGCTCGGGAAGACCTACGAGAACCTGATGGTCGACCTGCAGGCGACCTGCGACAAGCTGCGAGACCGGGCGTGCAGGATCCTCATGGAAACGACCGACGTGGGATACGAGGAGGCGGCCTCTGTCATGGCCGACGCCGGGGGGTCGGTGAAGGCCGCCATCGTGATGCGGAAAGCCGGCGTCGATCTCATGGAGGCGAATCGCCTTCTTGGCGAGGCAGGGGGATCTGTCAGAGCCGCGCTGGCACTCCGGCGGGAGGCGGGATGACTCTCGGAGAGAAGCTCCACGAGATAGCGTCCCTGGACGAACGCCTGGTCATCGGTCTTTCGTCCGGGACCTCGTACGACGGCATAGACGCCGCGCTGGTCAGGATCCTCGGGCACGGAAGCGACATCCGCGTCGAGCTGCTCTCGTTCATCTGCGTGCCGTTCGAGGCGTCACTGCGCGAGCGCATCGCCCGCGCGCCCTCGAGCGACGCACCCGAGCTCACGAGACTGAACTTCGACATCGGTGAGGCCTTCTCGGATGCGGCAGAGAGGGTCGCGGCCGCGAGTGGACACGACACATCCCACGTGCACCTGATAGGTTCCCACGGACAGACCGTCTACCACGAGCCCCCGTCGGGGGGGCGCCTCGGCGTGACCCTGCAGATAGGGGAGGCCGACGTGATCGCGCGCCGGACCGGAGTTCCGACCGTCGCGGACTTCCGCGCGGCGGATGTGGCCGCCGGCGGCTCAGGCGCTCCGCTGGTTCCCCTGGTGGACTGGCTGCTGTTCCGACGGGCGGGAGAGGCGCAGGTGTTCCTGAACATAGGCGGAATCGCCAACCTGACGTACGTCACCGAGCGCCTCGAGGGTGTTCTAGCGTTCGACACGGGTCCCGGCAACGCCCTCGTGGACGAGATAGTCCGGACGGCCACCGGGCGCGCCGACGCCATCGATGACGGCGGTCAGCTGGCCCTGGGGGGCACGCCGGACACGAACGCGGTTGATGCCTTCCTCACTCATCCATACTTCTCCGCTGCCCCTCCCAAGTCGACCGGCAAGGAGACATTCGGCCGGGAAGCCGCGCGCAGGCTCGCGGAACTCGTTCACCCGGGTGTCGACATGGAAACGCTGAACGAGGCCGGGCTTTCCGACCTCCTGGCGACGGCGGTGTTGATCACCGCGCGCTCGGTCCGTGACGCGTTCATGTACCTGCCCGCGGACCCCGCGCCCGCGCGCGTCGTGGTAAGCGGCGGGGGCGTGAGGAACCGCGCGATGATGAAAGATCTCGAGCGACTGCTGGAGCCGTGTGCCGTCGTCGCACTGGATGGCCCCGGTGTGGACCAGGCGGCGCGGATGGACCCGGACGCCAAAGAGGCCGTGGCCTTTGCCGTGCTCGCTGACCGCGCTGTTGCCGGAGAGCCCGGCAACGTCCCGGCGGCCACGGGCGCCTCCAGAACGGCGATCCTTGGCAAAGTCAGCGCGGGGCTCTAGGGTCCCACCGGCACGCGCGACGGCCGCTCCTCGCCCCTCGGGCACGCGGGACGCATCGGCCGGCGAAGACATCACCCGACAGGGAGCCACATGGAACTCACTCGGAAGATAGCGCGGCTCGTAATGAGCAGCATCAGCGACCGTCAGGGTGACGATCTCTCGGCGCAGTACCACCGTCTGAGGCGGGAGGTCGTCGAACTCGGCATCGGTGGCTACATCGTATTCGGCGGGAACGTGGATTCGACGGCTCAGCTGACACACGAGCTGGCGGGCGAGGCGCACCAGTCCCTTCTGGTCTCGTCCGACCTGGAGCGTGGGTTGGGCCAGCAGCTCGACGGCGGCACGATCTTCCCGACGCAGATGGCGGTCGGCGCCACCGGCGTCAGAGACTTCGCGTATGCTCAGGGATGGGCCACCGCGAAAGAGGCGCTGTCGTCGGGTATCGACATCGTCTTCTCTCCCGTGGCGGATGTCGCCAGCGAGCCGACGAACCCCATCATCGGAATACGCGCGTTCGGGGGCGACCCCGAGACCGTATCGGCGATGACCGCCGCCTTCGTGCGTGGGTGTCAGCAGGCGGGCGCCGCAGCGACCGCGAAGCACTTCCCGGGACACGGTGACACCAGGCTGGACTCCCACATAGAGCTGCCGACGGTCACCGCCGACCGCGCGACGCTTGAGGCCCGCGAGTTCGTACCCTTCAGAGCGGCGATCGAAGCCGGCGTCCGCGTCATCATGACGGCGCATGTCGCCTACCCAGCCCTGACCGGCGGCGACGTGCCGGCGACGCTCGCAGGCTCAGTCATGACCGACCTCCTGCGTCACGAGATGGGCTTCGAGGGTGTGCTCGTGACCGACGCGCTCGTGATGGGCGCGATCGCGGAGCGATACGGATGCGAAGAGGCTGCGGTCATGGCGCTCGAGGCGGGCGCGGACATCCTTCTGATGCCCCCGGACGTGGAGAAGGCGGTCGGCGCCGTCCGGGAAGCCGTGCGCGAGGGGCGCATCAACGAAGAGCGCATCGACCGGTCGCTCAAGCGCATCGACGAGCTGCACAGGTGGCTTGGCGACTACAGAGAGGCGGATGAGAATCACGTGGAGTTCCCGCCCGAGATAGCCGGGGCCTTCGGTCACGACGAGCTACCCGACGACAACCACCGTGTGGGACTCGACAACGGCCACGAGGCCGCCGCCGACCACATCGCGAGGCGCGCCGTCACGCTCTTGCGCGACGATGCGGCGCTCGTCCCGCTCAGCGCGGCGGCTCTGACCGGCAAGCGCGTCGCGGTCTTCACGCTCAAGGATTCCGACCGGGCGATGAATCTGGTCTGGTTCCGCTCGCATCTCGAAGCTAGGCTGCCGGATGTCGAGGACACGGCCGTGGACGGGCGGACCGCGCCGGACGAAGTCGATCGTCTGGCGGAGGTGGCGTCAGTCGCTGACGTCTCCGTGATCGCTGTCTTCGACGATGTTGTCGCGTGGAAGGGGAGGTCGGGACCGTCCGCGGCTCTGATGGCCGTTGCGCGGAGGCTGCTCGACGCAGCGCCTGACTCGGTCGTGCTGGCCTTCACGGGGCCCGAGGTCGCGCTCGAACTCCCGGACGTCAGGACCCTCATCTGCTGCTACGACGCCTCAGAACCGTCGCAGCGCGCCGCGGTGGAGGCGCTGTTCGGGGAGTCCCCTCTGACCGGGCGTCTGCCCGTCGACGTTCTACCGCACTTCAGAATCGGCGCCGGCCTCGAGAGCTGAAGGGGCACGGGCGCGGCACTCAGCCGCCGAGGATCGCCGGCAGATTGACGTTCTCCCTGACGAGCTTCTCCAGAAGCTCGATCTTCTCCGCCTCGTCCCGCTTCAGCAGATACTGTGTATCGTCGATCTGCTTGGCGACCTGATACGTGTCGTCGGGCACCAGCAGAAGCGGCACGTTCATCTGCGTGGCCTTCGCAATGATGGTGCTGGACGGCGAGATGTTGTTCGTGAGGATGAGCCCCGCCGTGTCTCCTTCCAGAGACGCCAGGATCATGTCACTTCTGTCCCCGCTCGTGATGACGAGCTTCCGGGGCTTCCCGAAGCTCGGGTGACGGCGGGCCGCGTCCGCCGACATCGCGCCGACGAAGATGTTCTTCGCCACGGTCATGAGCCCCACTTCACCCGCGATTACCTTGGCGAAGAGGATGTCCGACAGAAAACCGACGGAGGGGTGAGTCAGCTCCGCCTCAAAGGGGATGACTCCCAGGACCTGAACCCCGAGTCCGGCGATCGTCGGTGCGTAGGTGGTCTTGAAATCCTCGACGTCGTACGCACGGTTGACGATGATCCCTGCGAACGATACGCCTTCGAGGTTGAGGTGGTTCCTCACGAACGTGACGTCGTCCAGGATGGTCCTCTCGTCGCCTCCGGTCACGATCACGAGCGAGGCGTCCGTGTGCCGGGCCAGCGAGATGGCGTCGAGATTGACCGAGATGCCGAAGCCCAGATCCCTTCCGGCCTCGATGAACACGATCTCCCTGTCCTTCTCGATGTGCGACAAAAGCTCCCCGAGCTTCTTCCTCGTTTCCGCCTCATCGTACATGAACCTGAGCTTGGAGTGGTCGAACCCCAGAGAAATGTCCTCCGGGCTCTCGCCCAGATCGAAGATGTTCGCTATGAGCGCCGAATCGTAGTCCCAGAGCCGCTTCTTCCTGTAGAGAAGGCGGTCGCCGAAGGGCTTCATGTAGCCGAACGGCTTGCCCAGGGCCTTCCCCAGACCGACGATCACGCTGGTCTTTCCGGCCCCTTCCCGGATCGACGCTAGTACCAGCCTATGCATTTGTCCCACCTCCGCCGTGCTCGGAAAGGAGGACGCGGATGTCAACGGCCTTCGCCCCCTGACCTTGCTCGTATGCCATGAGAGGATTCACTTCTATGTCGGAGATGCCGTCGCACCTCTGAATCACCGTCCCGAGTCTGATGATCGTGTCCAGAACGCTCTCGATGTCCTTCCGCTCCTCGCCGCGTACTCCGAGGAGGAGAGGGTATGCGCGTATCTCCTTCATCATCTCGATGGCCTCGGCCCTGCTGAACGGAACCGCGCGGAACGTGACGTCCTTGAGCACCTCTACGTAGATGCCGCCCATGCCAAACATGATGGTGGGACCGAACGCCGGGTCCTTGCGCGCGCCGATGATGAGCTCAACGCCGGAGGGCGCCATCTCGGAGACCTGAATGCCCTTTATGCGCGCGTGCGGCACGCGGGCGCGGCAGCTGCTCATGATGGCCTGGTAGGCGTCCATCACTTCCTCGCGGTTCTCGAGGGCGAGTGCGACGCCGCCGACGTCGCTCTTGTGCAGGATGTCGCGCGAGACGACCTTCATGACCAGCGGATAGCCCATCTCCTCCGCGAAGCGCACCGCCTCGTCCATGCTCTTCGCGACCCTGGTCTCCGGCATATCAATGCCGGCCGCCTCCATGAGGTCCCTTCCTTCCTGAGCGAGAAGGAAGCTCCTGCCGTCGGCGCGGGCCGCCTCGACGATTTCCGCGATGGTAGCCGCGTCGATCTCTGCCTCGTCGACGCCCGCCGGTTGGGAGCCGGCGTTCCGCCAGTGCCTGTAGAGCGCCCCGACGCACGCGACCGTCTCGTAGACGTCCCCGAAGACGGGCACCCCCCTCTTCGTCAGCGTGTCCAGGGCTCCCTCGGCCGTGGCGCCGCCGAAGACGGAGAAAACGATGGGTTTACCTGCCGCCAGGTACTTCGCGGACGCCTCCTCGATCATCTTCGTGAGGTTGCCGGCGTCGAACACCGCCGTCTCGCAGTAGAGTGAGATGACCGCGTCTATCTCGTCGTGCGCGAGCGCGGCGTCCAGTGCTCCGGTAAAGTCCGGAGACGTCGCTCCTCCAGTGAGGTCGACGGGGTTCTTCGTTGAGCCGAAATCCGGCGTCACCGAGTCGAAGATGCTCCTGAGCGTCTCGTTGTCATCGTAGAGCTTGACGTTGTACTTCTCGCAGGCGTCGGTCGCCAGTACCCCAATGCCGCCGCCGTTCGTGACGATGACGACGTCGTTGCCCTTGGGCGGACTCGCCGTTGACAGGAACTTACAGATGTTGAAGGCTTCCTGCACGCTCTCCGCGCGCAGGACCCCGCACTGTCGCATGATGGCGTCGAAGACCTCGTCGGAACCGGCCAGCGAACCGGTGTGCGAGGCCGCGGCGACCGCGCCGCGCTTGGAGCGGCCCGACTTGATGACGACGACGGGTTTGAGCCGGGTTGCCTGCTCGAGCACGTCGCCGGGCCTGTCGCCGTCGCCGACGCCCTCGATGTAGATTACGATGACCTTCGTGAGATCGTGGTGCATGAGGTACTCGAGAAGGTCCGCCTCCTCGATGTCGGCTTTGTTGCCGACCGAGACCATCGCCGAGATGCCCATGTTCTCGACGGCGGTCTTGCCTATCATGGCGAGACCGAGGGCTCCGCTCTGGGTGATGATGGCCACGCTGCCGGCGCTGATGCCGCCCGGTCCGAAGTTTGCGTCGAGCTTGGCCGACGCGGAGAACATGCCGAAGATGTTCGGCCCGATGATCCGCATGCCGCGCTCGGTGGCGTATGAGGTGAGTTCGCGCTCCTCCTCGATGTTGCCGACCTCTGAGAACCCCGATGTGATGACAAGATTGAACTTGGCGCCGAGGTCGGCGGCCTCCTTCACGGCGGCGGTCGCGAACCTGGCCGGGACGGCCGTGATCACCAGGTCCAGCTCGCCGTCCAGCTCCCCGAGGGAACCGCGCACTTCCTGGCCGAGGATCTCTCCGCCCTTCGGGTTGACCGGCAGTATGCGTCCCTCGTAGCCACCCTCCACTATGTTCTCGAGGATCTTATAGCCGATCTTCTCGGCGTTGTGGGAAGCGCCCACTACCGCGACCGACCGTGGCTCGAAGAGGTACTTGATGTCGTGTCTGTCACGCGGCATGGCCACCCCTGAATCCGATCCTCAGTTCTATGACACCCTCCTCGGTCCTGCGCTGGATGTCGAATCCCATCTTCTCGAACAGGTGCATCATCGCCGCGTTCTCCATCAGCACTTCCGCGGTGAAGCCCATGAGACCCTCTTTCTGGGCCAGCTCGGTCAGGTAGGAGAGGAGTGCGGTGCCGACGCCCTTGCACTGGTGGTCGTCGCGCACCACCAGTGCGACCTCGGCCGTGTGGCTGTTCGGGTCTATGCCGTACTGGCCGAGCCCGACCACTTTCTCCACATCCTCTTCCTCCTTCACCACCGCGAGAATGACCATCTCGTTCGTGTAGTCGATTATGACGAAATCCTGAAGCCGCTCGTGCGGCATGTCCTTCCGCTGCGACATGAACCGGCGGTGGACGCTCTGGTCAGAGAGCGAGTAGAAGAAGTCCTTGAGAAGCGGCTCGTCGCTGATCTTCACGGGGCGGAGGGTCAGGTCGCACCCGGCGTGAGTCGTCCGGTGTACCTCGAGCTCCTCCGGGTACTCGCCTCGCTTCCCGGGAATGAACGCCTGGTCCCTGTAGATGAGATTCCTGTCCTTCGCCTCGCTGATGAGCCACGGCCGGAACTTGGGATGGGCGATCGCCGTCAATGCCATTGCGCGCTCGCGGATGTTCTTCCCGTGGAGGTAGGCGATCCCGTACTCCGTAATCACGTAATGAATGTCGCCGCGAATGAGCGAGACGCCCGCGCCCTCATCAAGGTACGGGACGATTCGCGAGAGCTCGCCGTCCCGCGCCGTCGACGGCAGCGCCAGTATGGTCCTGCCGCCGGGAGCGAGCACCGCGCCACGCATGAAGTCCGCCTGGCCGCCGATCCCGCTGTAGTGCTGCTTGCCCAGGGAGACCGCCGACGCCTGGCCGGTCAGGTCTATCTGCAGGGCCGAGTTGATGGCGGCCATGTTGTGGAGGCGCGCGATGGTCAGGGGGCTGTTCGTGTAGGCCACGTCACGGAACTCGATGCCGGGATTGTCGTGCAGGAACTCGTATGTTTTCTTCCTTCCCATGCAGAAGGTCGCGACCGTCTTTCCCCTGTTGATCGTCTTTCGTGAGTTGTCGATGACGCCCTTCTTCATGAGATCGACGATGCCGTCGCTCAGAAGCTCCGTGTGCACGCCCAGGTGCTTCTTGTCGGAGAGAGCGGCCAGGATGGCGTTGGGGAGACTTCCGTACCCCACCTGGATGGTGTCCCCGTCCTGGATGATGCGCGCGACGTACTTGCCGATGCTCTCCGCTATTTCGCCCGGCATGCTCGCCTCGTAGGTCAGGAGCGGCTCGTCGTGATGTATGACGAAGTCGATGTCGTCGATGTGCACGAACGCGTCGCCGTGAATGCGCGGCATCTGGGGGTTGACCTGCGCGATGACGATCCTCGCGGCCTCAACGGCCGCCTTCGAGATGTCGACGCTCACTCCCAAGCTCATGAACCCACTCGTGTCGGGGCGCGACGTCTGGATGAGAGCGATGTCGATGGGCACCAGCTTCTGGCGGAAGAGGGCCGGGATCTCCGACAGGAAGATGGGAGAGTAGTCTGCCATTCCCTCGTTGACCGCCTCGCGGGTGCTGTCGCTGATGAAGAACGAGTTGTGTCTGAAGTTGGTCTTGAACTTTTCGTCCGTGTAGGGTGCTACTCCCAGCGTCCAGACGTGGAGCACCTCGGCGTCGAAGAACGCCTTGGGGTGCGACTCCACGAACTCGATCATCGCGCGCACGAGGTACTGCGGCTCTCCGCACGCCGTGCTGATGAATATCCTGTCGCCCCTGTGGATGTGGGAGAAGACCCGGTCTTCCGGGGCGAACTTCTCAGGGTACTTCCCGCGGAGGCTCTCGAGGATTTCCTTGGTCAGCTGCTCATCCACGTGTTTTCTCCCCGTTCTTCCAGCGGCCAGAACTCGGGTAGAGAGGGAGCCCGTGCGGCGGTGCACCGCAACTCCCTATGGTCGCTCTCTCCTCGACGGAAGTCAACGCGAATGGCGCTGCTGGTGGTTGAGTTTCCTCGCCCGAGTCGCTATGCTTGAGCCTTCATGTACCTGACGCCCACCTGAGCCGCACTCGTGCGATCGCTTCCTCGGGGGTCATCTTGCCGGAGCGCGAAAGAGACACCAGCGATCCCAGCCGGGGCGGACCCGGCGCGGAGGGTCCCGTCAAGGACGGTCCCGTCACCGACGAGACAGCCGCCGACAGGCCCGCCGTGGATATCACCGAGGGCAACGTTCTCAAGAGCGTGCTCTACATGGGTATCCCCTCGATGATCGGCTTCGGGGCGATGACCATCTACGCCCTGACCGACATCTACTGGGTCGGGCGCCTCGGGATGTCCCACGTCGCCGCGCTGACGATGTTCGGGTCGATCGCGTGGATCCTGGGTTCGACGAACCAGATCGTCGGGACCGGCTCGGTCGCTCTCATCTCCCGTCGGTACGGCGAGCGCGAGTACGAGGCGACCCGGGACGTCATCCGCCAGACGCTGCTGCTGAAGTTCTCGCTGGCGGTCATCATGGCCGTCATCGGGCTCCTTGTGGTTCCTTTGATCATCCGGTTCATGTCGGACGATCCGGACGTGCACCGCTACGCGATCGAGTACGGCAACGTCTTCTTCTACGGCCTGCCGTTCATGTTCTCCTCATACACGGTCTACACGGCGCTCCGCGGCGTCGGGGACGCGCCGAAGGCCATGTACATCATGCTGATGTCCACCGCGATGAACGTGGGGCTGGACCCCGTGTTCATCTTCGGGCTGGACATGGGCGTGGCGGGCGCGGCGCTCGCCACGGTCATCTCCGCTACGTGCGCCGTCATCGTGGGCCTGGTGGTTCTCGCGTCGGGTCGGGCGAACATCACCGTTCCGCTCATGCGCAGGTTTCACCCCAGGCTCTCCATCATGCTCCAGATCATGAAAATAGGACTGCCGGCGGGCCTGAACGGGCTCATGCGCAGCGTCGCGCACTGGTACGTCACCACGCTCGTGGCGGGATTCGGAACGCTCGTGGTGGCGGCCTACGGCTTCAGCATCCGGATCATGGAGTTGGGCATTCTGTTCGGGGTCGGGCTAGAGCTGGGCGCGAGCGCCATCGTCGGCCAGAACCTCGGCGCGAAGAAAAAGGACCGGGCACACGAGGCCGTCGTCAAGGCGACGCTTCTCGTTATGGTACTGACCGGCATACTCGCGCTGTTCGAGTTCATCTTTGCGCGCCAGATACTCGGGCTCTTCACGACGGATGCCGCGGTCATCGCAACCGGGATCACTCTGGTCCGGCTTCTGGTCGTCGCCCAGGTGATGATTGCGATGCACATCGTGATGTCGTCCGCGTTCTACGGGTCGGGGAACACGTGGCCGCCGACCGTCATCGCCGGCATCATCGAGTGGGGTGTTCAGATCCCGCTGATCCTCCTTGCCATCCACGTTCTTCACACCACCGAGACCGGAGTGTGGTGGTCCATGTTCATAGCCGCGTCCGTGGAAGTGCTGCTGACGTTCGTCTGGTTCCAGCGCGGTCACTGGAAGCACACGGAAGTGTGACGGGCGCAGGGCGGTTCCAGTCGTCCGGAGGTCGATGTTGCTGCTCGGAATCGATGTTCCAAGCGAAGGCGCATTCGACGTCGTGGGCTTCGGCCTGAACGCGGTAGACCACCTGTGCTTCGTCGCGAAGTTCCCCGCGCCCGGCTCGAAGCCCAGGGTGTCGCGCTTCCTTCGCACGCCCGGCGGTCAGGCCGCCAGCGCGATGGTGCTGTGCTCGAGGCTGGGGTTGAGGGCGAAGTACGTCGGTAAGGTCGGCGGGGACGAGACGGGCAGCTTCTCTCTCGCGAGCATCAGGTCCGAGGGCGTGGACGCGAGCGACGTCGTGACGGTGCCCGATGTCACGAACCAGCTCGCGATGATCATGGTGGACGAGCGGGACGGCGAGAGGACCATTCTCTGGCATCGCCCCGCGGAGCTCGAGACGCGCCCGGAGGAGCTCACGGCGGAGAAGATCGCCGTCGGGCGCATCCTCCTGATAGACGGACACGACACGGCGGGCGCGGCGCGCGCCGCCGAGATCGCGCGGGAGCACGGCGTCCTCGTCGTGCTCGATGCGGAGTCCGTCAAGAAGGGGACGGACGAGGTCGTGGCACGGACCGACGTTCTCCTGGCGTCGCGCGAGTTCCCGAGGCGCTTCACGGGAGAACCCAATCTGGACATCGCCTTCGACATGCTGTGGCGAGCCGGGCCGCGGGTCATCGGCATGACCCTGGGTTCCCTGGGCTCCCTGGTCATGGGAGCCGACGGGTCGGTCGTGTCCAGCCCCAGCTACGGCGTCGACGTCGTCGACACGACGGGCGCGGGCGATATCTTCCACGGCGCGTTTCTCTACGGCCTTCTGTCGGGATGGAGCGCGGAGCGGACGCTGGCCTTCTCAAACGCTGCGGCGGCCCTGTGCTGTACCGCACCCGGCGCCCGCGGCGGCGTCGAGGGCCTCGAACAGATTCTAGAGCTGATGGAGCGCGGGCCCCGCAGGTTGCGGGACGAGGACCACGCTCCTGGTGTATAATGGCTGGGGTCATACGAGCGCGGTGCGAACCCCGGAGGACCACACTTGGCCAACATCGATCTCGTCATTCTCGACCTCGACGGCACTCTCTACTCCTCGACCGCCACGACACTCGGGGCCGTCGAGCGCGCCGTCCGCGACCTGAACGCCCGCCACGGTGACGTGGCCGCCCCTCCCGGCGACGACCTGGTCCTCTCGGGCGTGGGCGCAACAAGAGAGGAGTTCGCGCGGAAGGTCTTCCCCGCGCTTGCCGAGGAGTACATCGACGAGATCGACGATCTCATCTGGCACTGGGAGCGCACGCTGGTCGATGACGGCCGGGGCACCCTCTTTCCTGGTGCGGTCAGGGCGCTGGAGGAGATGCGCGGAATGGGGCTTCTGCTCGGCGTCGCGACGAACGCCGGCTCGGGCTACATGAATCACATTCTCGACTACTTCGAGATCCGTCCGCTCTTCGACGACGCGCGCTGCGCGGGGGAGGAGCGCACGTCCCACAAGGGCGAGCTGATCGACCTCATAAGAAACCGCCTGTCTGTCGCGCCGGGACGAACCGTCATGGTGGGAGACAGGCAGACGGACATGTATGGCGCCCGCGCCGCCGGCGCTCTGGCGGTGGGGTGCACGTGGGGCTTCGCGTCCCGGGACGAACTGAAGGACGCCGACAGGCTCATCGACAATTTCGCCGAGCTCACGGACCTGCTAAGGTCGTGGCCCTGACAGTATCACGGAGGTCACATGCACTGGCTGCACGACATCTCCGCGGTTCTCCCGCTCTCCCGGGACCCGGAGCGGAGAGA
>DAOWER010000103.1 GCA_030638405.1 Candidatus Eiseniibacteriota bacterium
ACTAATTCAGGCTCGCTATGTACAGCGCCTGGTCACCTGCAAGCTGCTTCAGACGAGCGTTCTCTCGCTCCAACTCCTTCAGACGGCGTGCGTGGTTGACATCCAGACCACCATATGTGCGTCGCCATCGGTAGTACGTTTGTTCTGCAAAGCCCAGCTCACGGCACATCTTGGACACTGTTCGGCCCTGGCTCAGGAGAACCTCGGCCTCTCGGAGAAGATGCACGATCTGCTCGGGTGTATACCGCTTCCGTCCCATGAAGACCCCCCTCTCGCTGCCCAGACGAGAGTCTACCTCTCGGATCGCGATCGCCTGAGCTGGCTGCGGCTCGGTTATCACTTGGTGGCAGGGCGCCATAGTGGTATCCTCGCGACAAGCTGAACACGTGTCCAGCCGAGCTGCATGCATTCACCGCAGCACACGGTCCTGACCTTGTCACCGTCGGGGGTGACCTCGAACCCCGCGTCTCCCTCGAAGGAGGGCACTGTGTATCTCGGCATCGACATCGGCTCCGTCAGTCTCAATCTGGTTCTCCTCGACAGGGCGCTCAGCGTCCAGCACGAGGAGTACGTTCGCACCTTGGGCCGGCCGCTTCAGACCGCCTTCGATACTCTCGAGAGACTGACGGCGCGAGTCCCCCTCGACGAGATCGAGGGTGTAGCGCTTACCGGGGGCGGCACCGCCGCGCTGTCCGAGCTGTACGGAATCGACGCGGTCAACGAGATCATCGCTCACGCCCGAGCAGCAGAAGCGCTGTGCCCCGACGTCCGGACCATCCTCGAGGTCGGTGGAGAGGACTCGAAGGTCATTCTCCTCGCGGAGGATGGCGAGACCGGACGTCTCCACATCCGCGACTTCGCCATGAACACGCTCTGCGCTGCGGGCACGGGTTCCTTCCTCGACCAGCAGGCATCGCGGCTTGGTGTGAACATCGAGGACGAATGGGGACAGATGGCCCTGAAATGCACGCGGGTCCCGCGTATCGCCGGTCGGTGCTCGGTCTTCGCCAAGAGCGACATGATCCACCTGCAGCAGGAAGGGACACCTGCCGAGGACATCGTTGCCGGCCTGTGCTTCGCGATGGCCCGCAACCTAGTCGCCGTTATAGGCAAGGGGAAGGAGCTTCTGCCCCGAATAGCGTTCCAGGGCGGCGTCGCCGCGAACGCGGGGATGGTCAGAGCGTTCACCGAGGTACTCGGACTCAAGCCGGGAGAGCTTCTCATACCGGAGCGCTTCGCGTCCATGGGGGCCATCGGCGCCGTCATGGTCAACGTCGAGCATCAGCGCCTGGGCCGTATACCGTCACTGGGGCCGGTCCGCGAGCGCCTGGCCCGACCGTCGACCGCCCACGTTGCTGCTCACCGGCCCCTCGCAGATGACAAATACGTGATCGAGACGGAGCCGGACAGACTCGACGGCAACGGTGAGCGTATCGACGTGTTCGTTGGAGTGGACGTCGGCTCCATCTCCACGAATGTGGTCGCCATTGACAGCGAAGGACACGTTCTGGCCAGAGAGTATCTCATGACCGCCGGTCGCCCGCTGGCCGCGGTCACGGACGCTCTCTTCAGAGTTGGCAGCGCTCTGCAGGAGCGCGCTGATGGCGGTGTGTGTGTCCGCGGCTGCGCCACCACGGGGTCCGGGCGTTACCTGACGGGTGACTTCATCGGCGCCGACGTTGTCAGGAACGAGATCACGGCTCACGCAACAGGTGGAGCGTTCGTCAGGCCGGACGTCGATACGGTGTTCGATATCGGCGGCCAGGATTCGAAGTACATCAGCCTGAAGGACGGAGTGGTGGTCGACTTCACGATGAACAAGGTGTGCGCGGCGGGAACGGGATCCTTCATAGAGGAGCAGTCGGAGCGGCTGGGTGTTGGACTCAAGACGGGTGAGTTCGGCAGGCTCGCGCTTTCCGCCGACGAGCCCACTGTGATGGGAGACCGGTGCACGGTGTTCATGGAAACGGACGTCAACCGCAAGCGCAATCAGGGCGCCCCTATGGACGACCTCTGCGCGGGTCTGTGCTACTCGATTGTGCGAAACTACCTGGACAAGGTCGTCGCTGGAAGACCGGTGGGCTCGGTTGTCCTGTTCCAGGGGGGCACCGCCTACAACCGCGGGATCAAATCGGCGATGGAGAAGATCCTCGAGCGAGAGATCGTCGTCCCGCCACACCACGATGTCATGGGCGCGGTGGGTATGGCGATCATCGCACGAGACTGGTACGCGGAATCACAAGCAGAGACTGAGTTCAAGGGCTTCGATCTCAGAAACGTCCGGTACGAGTTCGACGCCTTCGAGTGTCAGGACTGCCCCAACGCCTGTGAAATACACGTGGTGAAGATAGGTGATGGGTCCGGAGGTAGAGAGCTGCGGTACGGAAGCCGATGCGGCAAGTTCGACGAGACCGAACGTGTCGAGTCGGAGAGCCCCCAGCTGAGGCCCTTCGCAGAAAGGCAGCGCCTACTCGAGCAGGCCTATTCGAAGAGGAAACCGGACAGACCGAACGGGAAGACCATCGGTGTGCCGAAGATGACACACACGTGGGAGCTCCTTCCGATGTGGCGCGCCCTCTTCACCGAGGCCGGCTTCGAGGTGGTCACGTCGGGCCGGACCAATCGCACCCTGATCCAGAACGGGATCGAAGAGGTGGCAGCGGAGACGTGCTTCCCGATCAAGGTCTCGCACGGCCATATCCGAGACCTCGTTGTCAAGGGTGTCGACTACATCTTCCTGCCCACGATCGTCGACATGCACGACGACACGGGGAAGGCCGTCAACTCGTTCACATGTCCCTACGTTCAGGCGGTCCCCTACATGGCCAAGGCGGGCATGGAGGACGTCGACTGGGACTCGAAGCTCGTGGCACCCATCCTCCATTTCTCACAACCCGAGAGCCTCGTCCGGCGCGACCTCGAGAGAATGCTGCGGGGGCTGGGCGTCGAGCGCGCGGTCGCCCGAAGTGCCATCGAGACCGCACTCAACGTGCAGAGGGAGTTTGGGGAGGCGCTTCGCAGACGCGGGTCGGAGATTCTCGATGGGATAGGCAGAGACGAGCTGGCCCTTGTGGTAATCAGCAGGTCCTACAACGGGTGCGACCCAGGCCTGAATATGCACATACCGGACAAACTCAGGAACCTCGGGTGTCTGGCGTTGCCGCTCGACATGCTGCCCGTGAACGAAGAGGAGATCCTGGACGACTACCCTTTCATGTACTGGAAATACGGTACACGCATCCTCTCGGCCGCACGCATTGTCGCCGGTGACCCGCGACTCTATCCGGTCTACATCACCAACTTCGGATGCGGACCCGATTCGTTCATCATGAAGTTCGTCGAGCGGGAGCTGCGAGGGAAACCCTGCCTGACCCTTGAGGTCGACGAACACTCGGCCGACGCCGGCATCATCACTCGTTGCGAGGCGTTCCTCGACAGCCTGAGCGGAGCCCGACAGACTGCCGACAACGGGCCGAAAGAACGTCTGCCATCGCCATTCGGGCCGCGCCCGGACCCCGGAGATGGGCGCTCGGTCCACATTCCCTACATGGACGACCACGGCTACGCGATATCGGCTGCCATGAGGGCGTGCGGGCTGGACGCAAGGCAGATGCCGATCAGCGACGAGCAGAGCCGCACGCTGGGACGCCTCTACACGTCGGGCAAGGAGTGCTACCCGTGTGTGATCACGACCGGTGACATGCTCCGGAAGATCAACTCACCAGAGTTCGACAGAGATTCTATGGCCTTCTTCATGCCGACTGCGTACGGACCGTGTCGCTTCGGCCAGTACTGCCGCTTCCATCGGATGCTGCTCGATGACCTGGGGTACGACGATGTGCCGATGGTCCTGCTCGACCAGACCCAGGAGTACTACAAGGACGCGGAGAAGCTGGGGACGGACTTCCGGAGGCTGGCGTGGCGGGGCGTGGTGTTCGTGGACACGCTGCAGAAGATGCTGCGCGAGATCCGTCCCTACGAGGTCGTGAAAGGTGGGACCGACGAGGTGTACCTCCGGTATCTTCACAAATGCGCGGAGGTCACGGAGGAGCGCGGCGACCTCGCTCCCCTCGCGCGCGAGGCGCGACGCGCGTTCGAGGCCATCGAGGTGGACCGTTCGCAACCACGCCCGCTCATAGGCATAGTCGGCGAGATCTTCGTCCGTTCCAACGAGTTCGTGAACAACTTCATCGTCCGCAAGATCGAGTCGTTCGGCGGAGAGACGATAATGCCGCCCTTCGAGGAGTGGATCAACTACATCGGCTGGAGTCGCAAGAGAGAGGCGCGGAAGCAAAGCAACTGGAAGCTGATGGCCACCGAGAAGATCACCGAGATGGTCCAGCGCTACGAGAAACGGAAGGTGCTCAGGGAGTTCCAGGGAGCGATCCGAGGCTCACTGGAGGAACCACGGTCCGAGGAGGTCATAAGGCTCGCACGAGACTACCTCGACCCATCGGTTCGCGGTGGGGAGACCGTTCTGTCCCTGGGCCGCAGCATGGAGTACGTTCACGCGAACTGCGACGGCATCGTCAACCTGCATCCCTTCAACTGCATGCCCGGCTCGATCGTCAACGCGATCCTGACGAGGCTCCAGAAGGACCACGACATCCCCGTCCTCAAGGTCGCATACGACGGACAGGAGCAGTCGAACGAGCTGATTCGCATCGAGGCATTCGTGCATCAGTGCCGGGAGCGGATGGAAGCACGGACCGGCCGTCGTTCTATTCGCGAACCCGACCCGCACGCCGGGCACGAGGAAAGCGCCACCCGCGTCGGCAAGGCGCTTCCAGTCTGAATTCGGAGAGCGCTTCTCTCAGTGAACAGCCCGGGTCTTGCGACCCGGGCTGTTCGCATGTTCCATGAAGCCGTGCGGAGAGACCCACCTAGAACCTGGCCTCCAGCCCCAGGATCGGGAGCATCCGAGGCGCCTCATCGGGAGTCGTTCTGACGAGGGTGCCGTCCGCATCGATGGAGTAGTTGTACAGAGTCACGTTCTGATGGCCGTAGACGTTCCACAGGTCCAGATACGCCATCAGGCTCCAACCGGCGAACTTAAAGGTGCGGTCTACGCGGATGTCCAGCATGTGGTAGTCGGGATAGCGCGCGGAGTTCTTCGCGCCGCGCACGGTGTACCACTCGCCGTCCACCTGCTCCGAGCCGACGATCGGCGTGTACGGGCTGCCGGTCGCGTAGAGGAACTTCGCTCCTATCCGCCACCTGTCGGACGGCGCGAAGCTCCCCACGATCGTGAGATTGTGCGGGCGGTCGAACTCCGAGTAGTACTCCAGCAGAGACTCCCCGTCCCTTCTCACGGAAATCGAGTAGGTGTAGGCCAGGCTTCCGACCAGTCCTCTGCTCATCTTCCTCTGAACGCAGAACTCGACCCCGCGGGCGTAGCCGCTTCCCTCGTTCGTCGTGATCCTCGTGGAGTAGTCATGAACGAACACGTCGCTCAGTTCCTTGTGATACGCCTCCAGGCTGACCTGAGTGTCGTTCGAGAGCAGGTGTCCCAGTCCGGCCACGTAGTGGACCGAGCCGCTGCTGCGCAGCGCCGTGTTCGACGGGTGCAGAGCCACCTGCCAGGGAGCCGCCGTCTGGTAGTAGTGTCCGTACGCCGCGTTTAGAGTGGTCCGGTCGGTCAGTGACAGGACCAGACCAAGTCTGGGACTCAGCTTCGACTCGCCGGTGTAGTCGTAGTAGTCGTACCGCAGCCCGGATGTCAGTGAAACGCGACTGAAGGGCTTGACTGTGGTCTGCAAGTAGGAGCCGGCCTTGTAGGCCGGGTCGGGGTTGTAGCTCACTTGGTAGCCGGGGATGACCTCCCCGGTGGCCACCGTGTCCGGGGCGCTCCACGTGTTCTGCTCCGAGTGTATCTCCCGGGCGAAGACCCCCAGTCTCACGTTCATCCAGTCCGAGAGCCTGCGGTTCAGCTCGCTCTTCAGCTGGAACTCCTCCTCTCGAATCGCATCGCCGACGAGTTCGGGTTCCTCATCCGTGCCGCGACTCGTCGTCCAGCTGTTGCTGACGTGAGAAGCCGTCGTCAGGACGTACCCGCGCTCGCCCAGGAGGCAGCGCCAGTTCAGACCCAGCGCCCTGCCGTGGTCGCTGCGCTGCAGATCGAGAGCGGGCCAGATTCCATGCCTGTTCTCTCCTTCGGGGTCAGCCGCGATCTCAAGATCGTCGGGGAAGTAGAAGCCGACGAGCGAGAGCCTGTTTGAGCTGCCGAGGTCGTACGTCACCTTGCCCACTGCGTCCCAGTACGAGGGGAGCGCGGGCACGCCCA
>DAOWER010000208.1 GCA_030638405.1 Candidatus Eiseniibacteriota bacterium
GGCTACGTCGCATCGGGTCTCGCCATCTACGACACGATCCAGTACATCCGCCCCGATGTGCATACGATATGCATGGGGCAGGCGGCCAGCATGGCGGCCGTGCTGCTCTGCGCCGGGACCAAGGGGAAGCGCTCCGCGCTTCCGCACGCGAGGATCATGCTCCACCAGCCGATGGGCGGCAGCGAGGGGCAGGCGAGCGACATCGAGATCTACGCGAAGGAGATCGTGTTGATGCGCGAGCGCCTCACGAAGATCCTCGCCACTCACACGGGTCAGGACGAAGAAAAGATCAGGCTCGATTCCGACCGCAACTTCTTCATGTCTGCCGAGGAAGCTCTCGAGTACGGCATCATCGATCAGGTCATCACGAAGAAGGAAGAAGTCGAGAAGGCGTAGCGGAGTAGGCCTCTCGCGGTGCCCTTGCGGCGGTCGAGAGCGAAGGTTATGTTGAGCATCAGCGGGACGCGGCAGTGCAGCGCCCCGCGCAACGTGAGAGCCCAGGGCGTGGCGGGCGCGCATCCACCGTTCGCGAGCGCCCCTCCTGCACATCATTAGGATGTCACACGGGAGATGAGATGCTTCACATAGAGCACGACGACGAGACCATCGAGTTCAACGAGAAGCTGCCAATCGTGCCGCTCAGAGACCTCGTTCTCTTCCCACGCATGATAGTGCCTCTGCTCGTCGGGCGGCCGCGTTCCGTCAGCGCGCTCGAGGAGGTGATGCACGGCGACAAGATCATGTTCGTCGTGACGCAGCGCGACGTCGAGACACACGAGCCCGAGCCCGACGATCTGTATCGCGTCGGGACGATCGTCCGCGTCCTGCAGCTCCTGCGCCTTCCCGACGGGACCATGAAGGTCCTGGTCGAGGGGCTCTCGAGAGCCGTGGTCAAGCGTTTCATGAGAACGGACGACTACCTGCAGGTCCGCCTGGAGCTTCGCGAGGACCAGTTCGAGCGGACCGTCGAGACCGAGGCGCTCATGCGAAGCGTCGCCGGCCAGTTCGAGGAGTACGTGCAGCTTTCGCGGAAGATACCGCAGGAGGTGCTCGTCTCGGTGGTCAACATGGAGGACGTGGCGAGGTTCGCGGACACCGTGGCCACACATCTCACCGGCAAGATCGAGGACAAGCAGCGCGTTCTCGAGGCCGAGGACGTGACGGCGAGGCTCCGCATCCTGGCGCGCGCACTTTCGGGCGAGCTGGAGATCCTCAGGCTCGAGCGCAAGATAGAGAACCAGGTGCGCGAGCAGCTGCAGAAGAGCCAGAAGGAGTTCTATCTGCACCAGCAGATGAAGGCCATCCAGGAGGAGCTGGGTCAGGAGGGTGAGGGGACTCCGGAGGTCAGCGAGCTCCAGCAGGCGATTGAGGACGCGAGCATGAGCGAGGAGGCCGAGAAGAAGGCGCTCTCCGAGCTCGACCGCCTCAAGAAGATGTCACCGATGTCGCCGGAGGCGACCGTCGTCAGGACATACATCGAGTGGATGACCTCGATGCCGTGGGACACGCGCACCAAGGACCGCGACGACATAGCCGAGGTCGAGAACATCCTCGAAGAGGACCACTACGGCCTCAAGAAGCCGAAGGAGCGCATCCTCGAGTACCTGGCAGTACTCAAGCTCACTGAGAAGGTCAAGGGGCCCATCATGTGTCTGGTCGGGCCTCCGGGTGTCGGCAAGACCTCGCTCGGCCGCTCGGTCGCGAGGGCGCTGGACCGTGAGTTCGTGCGTGTGTCGCTGGGTGGCGTCCGCGACGAGGCGGAGATTCGCGGCCACAGGCGCACCTACATCGGGTCGATGCCCGGCCGCATCATCCAGGGGCTCAAGAAGGCCGGCAGCAAGAACCCCGTCTTCCTCCTGGACGAGGTGGACAAGATGAGCTCCGACTTCCGGGGCGACCCCGCGTCGGCGCTCCTGGAGGTGCTCGACCCCGAGCAGAACTGCGCATTCAGCGACCACTACCTCGACGTCGACTTCGATCTGTCAGAGGTGATGTTCATAACGACGGCCAATGTTCTCCACACGATCCCTCCCGCGCTGGAGGACCGCATGGAGACCATCCGTCTGCCCGGCTACCTCAGGGATGAGAAGATCCAGATCGCGAAGAAGTTCCTGGTACCGAAGCAGCTCGAGGCCAACGGGCTCGTCGAACTGGGCGTGACGTTCTCGCAGGCTGCGCTCGTGCGCATCATTGAGGACTACACGCGCGAGGCCGGCGTCAGGAACGTCGAGCGTGAGATAGCCAACATCTGCAGGAAGATCGCGAGGGAGCACGCGGCGGGGAAGAGGCTGACAACGAAGGTCACGCCGGCCGCCGTCAAGAGGTTCCTCGGTATGGCGCGATTCCTGTCGCAGGAGGTCGAGACTGAGAGTCGTGTCGGCGTCGCCACGGGTCTGGCGTGGACCAGCGTCGGCGGCGAGATACTGACCGTCGAGGTCCTCACCATGAAGGGTGACGGGGATCTCATTCTGACCGGCAAGCTCGGCGAGGTCATGCAGGAGTCCGCGAAGGCTGCGCTCAGCTACGCCAAGGCGCACGCCGCGGAACTCGGGATCGACCAGGAGCACCTGGGAAACATCGACATCCACATCCACGTGCCCGAGGGTGCCATCCCGAAGGACGGTCCTTCCGCCGGTGTCGCCATGGCAACCGCGCTTGTCTCCGCGCTCACGGGTAAGGCGACCAGGCCCAGCGTGGCAATGACCGGCGAGATCACGCTCGGTGGTAAGGTGCTGCCGATCGGCGGCCTGAACGAGAAGGCAGTGGCAGCGCACCGCGCGAAGCTCACGACCCTCGTCATCCCGAGCAGGAACGAGAAGGACGTGGGCGAGTTCCCGAAGCAGGTAACGCGCGATCTCAAGATCGAGCTCGTGGACAGGCTGGACCAGGTCTTCGCCCTGGCGTTCGAGGACTGGGACGAGCACATGGCCAAACCAGAGGAACACACGGGCGAATCGCGTCCGGAGGCTCCTCTGTCACCGTCTGCAGCGCACTAGAACGACCCACAGACGACAGAAAACGGGCCCCGCGGACGAACCGCGGGGCCTTTTCTTGGTACGCGGGGGGCGTGCAAGCTGGTACACTGGCTGGCGCTGTTTGCGCACCGTCCTCTGGCCCGAATCGCTTGGTGACCATGAGAATCCAGACTGCTGAGTTCATGCTGGGCGCTGTGGACCTCAAGCAGCTGCCGCGCGAGGGGCTGCCTGAGGTCGCGCTTGCGGGGCGCTCCAACGTGGGCAAGTCGTCCATGCTGAACAAGCTCACCGCGCGGAAGAAACTCGCGCGCATCTCGCGCACGCCGGGCAAGACCAGGGAGCTCAACCTGTACAAGATCGATAACCGGATGATCATCGTCGACCTGCCGGGCTACGGGTTCGCCAAGGTTCCGGACAGGGTCAAGGAGGAGTGGGGCCAACTGGTTGAGAGCTACCTAAACTCGCGGGAGGAGCTGGCGGCCATCGTCCAGCTGGTCGACGCCCGCCATCCTCCAACGCGCGATGACGTTCAGATGTACGAGTGGATAAGGCACTACGAGGTGCCGTCATTGATTGCGGTGACGAAGGTTGATAAGATAGCGCGAGGCAAGCGTGCCGCCGCGCTGCGCTCGGTCCAGGAGCTGCTCGAGCCTGACGAGACCACCCCCGTGGTCTTCTTCTCGGCGGAGACCGGAGAGGGCTCGAAGGAACTGCTGGGCTGGATGCGCGAGGCGGCGGGACTGCGGTAGCTGTTCGGGACGACGCCGGGGGAGACCGGTCGATACGTCCACGGGAGGAACCAGATGAACTCGAAGCTCTTCACGCCGGGCCCCACGAAGGTGCCGGGAGCAGTTCTCGCGGCGGTGGGGAAGCAGGTGCTGCACCACAGGTCGCCGGAGTTCTCCGAGAAGGTCAGGCACGTCCAGGACGAGCTGGGCCGACTGCTCCAGACGCACAACGACACGCTGCTCTTCACGTGTTCGGGCACTGGCATGATGGAGGCCGCCGTCGCGAATCTCCTGTCGCGCGGCGACAAGGCCATCGTCGTCAACAACGGGGTGTTCGGGCAGCGCTGGGTCGACATCTGCAAGGCGTACGGTGTGGAGGCGATTGACGTACCCGTGGAGTGGGGGAAGAGCATCGCGCCCACGGAGCTTTCGAGCGTGGCCGCGGCTCACCCCGACGCGAAGGCCGTCTTCGTGATACACAGCGAGACCTCGACCGGTGCCCTGAACGACATCAAGGCGCTGGCCACCGTGCTCAAGGACCACGAGGCCGCGATCGTCGTCGACGCCACGTCGAGCGTCGGCGTGCACGAGATCCGGATGGACGAGTGGGGCATCGACGCCGTGGTCGCCGGCACGCAGAAGGCACTGATGACCCCGCCGGGGCTGTCGTTCGTCGCTCTGAACGGGAAGGCCTGGGGGCTCGTGTCGAGCTCCGACCTGCCGACCTACTACTTCGATTTCACGATGACGTGGAAGAGGCTGCAGCGCAAGGGGCAGACGCCCTTCACGACCGCCGTCTCGCTGGTCTACGGTCTCGAGGTGGCGCTGGCCATGATGGAGCAGGAGGGCTGGGACAACGTCTACAGCCGTCACGCCTGCATGGGGAAGGCAACCCGGGCGGCCGTGAAGGCGCTCGGATTCTCGGTCCTTCCGGAGCACTCCGTGAACGGCGTGACCGTCATAATGTGTCCCGAAGGTCTGGATGCCAACAAGATCGTGCGCGTGATGGACGATGAGTTCGGTGTACGCGTTGCCGGCGGGCAGGCGCATCTTTCAGGGAAGGTCTTCAGGATCGGTCACATGGGCGGCATCCGCGAGCGCGACCTCGCGATGGTCATAGGCGCTCTGGAGCGCGCGCTCGCGGCCATCGGTCATGCGTCGACGCCGGGAGCAGGCCTCGCGGCTCTTCAGCAGGTATTGCTCGAGCCATAGAGGATCAGTTAGGGTCGTGGGCCGTTAGCTCAGTAGGTAGAGCACCTGCCTTTTAAGCAGGGAGTCGCTGGTTCGAGACCAGCACGGCCCACCATCAGAACGGGCCGGACAGAGCGCGCCACCCGGCGCGCCACGGCTCAACATACAGCGTCCCCATCGTCTAGGGGTTAGGACACCGCCCTTTCACGGCGGCAACACGGGTTCGAATCCCGTTGGGGACGCCAGCACACAGAGCCCCGGCCTGTCACGGTCGGGGCCTCTGTCTTTCCTCCCAGCGCGCTGCACAGCGGCCTCCGCACCGATTCGGGGGTGCCGATTGGGGATGGCGGCACCCAAGCGAGCGCTAGATGGTGCGGGCCACCCCGGTATAGGGGAGCTGTGTTCACCTATCAGATTCCATCGCATCAACCTTGACACTGACGCCGACGCGTGGGAGAATATGCATAGTCTCCAATTGACTGAGTGTCATGCAATCACCAGTCGCGAGGTTCTTCCTGTGGGCACTACAGACGACTCACGGCCTGTCGGACCG
The DNA here is from genome assembly GCA_030638405.1 of Candidatus Eiseniibacteriota bacterium. Classification (GTDB taxonomy): domain Bacteria; phylum Joyebacterota; class Joyebacteria; order Joyebacterales; family Joyebacteraceae; genus JALGZG01. The sequence goes on from DAOWER010000208.1 coordinate 5,448, forward strand.
GGCTACGTAAGGAGGTCGTCTATGGGGTTCGATACAGCTCTCCTCTAGCTAATCCGAACAGGTCGGTCAGACCGTCGCGGGAATCGTGCGGGTCCAGCCTATGGTCCCGTCGTTGCCTATGCCTACACGTTTGCTCAGGGGCCGGGGCACAATCGAGCGAGCGATTCGGGAAGCGGGGGCACCCCGCGCACGGAGCTGACGACGGTGGAAGGCATGCAGTAGCATCAAGGGCAAGGAGATCTGTCATGCGACACACGAAGAGAGTGGGAGCACGACGCGCGTCGTCCGGCTCCTGTATTGTCCATAAGGGAGGTAAGAGCTCATGAAAGCACGGCAAGCAGTTCTGGCA
>DAOWER010000217.1 GCA_030638405.1 Candidatus Eiseniibacteriota bacterium
CCGGTCCCGTTCCGGAGGGCGTGCTCATCGATCACAGCTGGGACATCGTTCGCAGGATCATGTGGGACTACGTCGGGATCGTCAGAACCGAGAGGAGACTGGAGTTCGCCAGCCGTCGGATGTCCGCCATCAGGGCGGAGATCGCCGACTACTTCTCGCGCTATCCCGTCAGCCGCGACCTTCTCGAGCTCAGGAACATCTCGCTGGTCGGCGAGCTGATAATCGAGAGCGCGAGGCTGCGGAGGGAATCGAGGGGACTCCACTGGATGGAGGACTTCCCCGAGAGAGACGACGAGCACTTCCTCAGGGACACCGTCCTGAAAGGGGGCTCGCAATCATGAAGAGAGTGCATTTCAGTGTTCCGGCGGCTCTGCTGGCGCTTCTGCTGAGCGCCGCCGGCTGTGGCGCCGAAGGAGGCGATGGAAACGTGAATGCGGAGAGGCAGGACTCGACCGGAGAGGTGCGCCGACCGGTCGTGGCGGGAGCGTTCTACCCCGGCGACTCCCAGTTGCTGGCTGACGACGTCGACGGGTTCCTCGATGCCGCCGGCACGCCGGAACTCGACGCGGAGATCGTGGGGCTCATCTCGCCGCATGCGGGGTACATGTACTCCGGGGCGGTCGCGGGACGCGCCTATGCGTGCGTCAGGGGAATGCCGTTCGACACGGTGGTCGTGATCGCTCCCTCACACAGGTTCCCGTTCAGAAGCGCTTCGATCTTCGGCGGCGGCGGGTACGAGACACCGCTCGGTGTCGTTCCCGTCGACCGCGAGCTGGCCGACGCGATCACTGACCCCTCCAGGGGCTTCGGCTTCGAGCCACGCGCTCACACGAGCGAGCACTCGCTCGAGGTGCAGGTGCCGTTCCTCCAGCGCGCTCTCGGCGAGTTTCACATAGTCCCGATTGTGATGGGGGAGCAGACCGAGACGGCGGTGCGCCTGCTCGCGTCCCGGATCGCTGGCGCGGTCAGAGCGTCCGCGGGCAAGCGCGTGCTCCTGGTCGCGAGCACCGACCTGTCCCACTACCACAGCCACGACGAGGCGGTCGAACTGGATTCGCATGTGATCCGGGCCGTGGAGGACTTCGATCCCGAGGCCCTTCTCGCGTCGCTCGCACGCGGCGAGTGCGAGGCCTGCGGGGGAGGGCCGACGGCTGTCGTGATGATGGCGGCGCGGGAGCTCGGAGCGCGCAGGTCGACGGTCGTCGGCTACGCGACGTCCGGTGACGTCACCGGGGACAAGTCGCAGGTGGTCGGCTACATGGCGGCGGTGCTCCACGGCGCGCCCGCGTCTGAGAGGCCGGAGGACGAGGAGGAACGGGAGCCAGCGGCCTCGACGGGCGGCTCGCCGATGCCATACACGGGTCTGACCCACGACGAGCGCGGCGCACTGCTGTCGCTCGCGCGTCGTTCCATAGAGGCGGCGCTCGCCGGGCGCCCTGCGCCCACGCCTGCGTTTTCGTCCCCGGCGCTGGCCCCGGAGTGCGGTGCCTTCGTCACACTGGAGAAGGGCGGCGCTCTGCGTGGATGCATCGGCCACGTGCGCGCGTACAAGCCGCTCGAGCAGACGGTCTCTGAGATGGCCGTGGCTGCGGCGCTTCACGACCCGCGCTTTCCTCCGGTGACGGCGGACGAGTTCGACGGTCTCACCGTGGAGATCTCCGTGATGTCGCCGCTCACTGCTGTGGAAGATGTGTCGGAGATCAAGGTGGGAGTTCACGGCCTCGTCATACAGGACGGGGGACGGAGCGGACTTCTCCTGCCGCAGGTGGCGACCGACTACGGCTGGGACCGCGAGACCTTCCTGGAGCATACCTGCATGAAGGCGGGGCTCCCGACGGATTGCTGGAAGCAGGGGGGCGTCACCATTCTCAAGTTCACGGCCGAGGTTTTCGGAGAGGAGTAGATTCTCCTCTCCGGGGCGTCGCCGGGCCGCGCGGAGCGCGGCAAGCCGAGGTGGATATGAGAGGACGACAGCGTTGGTGGGCGACCCTGCTGGTCACCGTTGCCGCTCTGATAGCGGTGGCGGGGATCGTCAGCTTGGCAACGGGAGGGTCGGGCGCGGCCAGGATCGGGTTCACGCGTCCCCGTGTGGCGTCGCACTGGGAGAGTCTCGACGGGAATCGGGTGAGGTGCGGCCTCTGCCCGAGGCGATGCGTCGTGCCCCCGGGCGGCCGCGGCTACTGCGAGGTCCGGGAGAACCGGGACGGCGTCTACTACACGCTGACCTACGGAAACCCCTGCGCCCTTCACGTCGATCCTATTGAGAAGAAGCCCTTCTATCACTTCCTCCCGACGACGACGGCGTTCTCGGTGGCGACGGCCGGCTGCAACCTGGACTGCAAGTTTTGCCAGAACTGGCACATCTCTCAGGCGCGCCCTGAGGAGCTGGCCAACTACGACCTCCCGCCGGAAGAGCTTGTGGCAGCCGCCGTCAGGAGCGGCAGCCCATCGATCGCGTATACGTATTCGGAGCCTACGATCTTCTACGAGTACATGCTGGACTGCGCGAAGCTCGCGCACGCTCAAGGCCTCAGGAACGTCTACCACTCGAACGGTTTCATCCAGCCGGAACCCCTCAAGGAGCTCTGCGAGTACCTGGACGCGGCCAACGTCGATCTCAAGGGCTTCACCGAGGAGTACTACAGCGACATGTCCGACGGTTCGCTTGCGCCCGTACTCCGCTCGCTCAAGATACTGAAGGAGGAAGGGGTGCACCTGGAGATAACTACGCTTCTGATCCCGGGCCGGAACGACGACCCCGAGACGCTGGCGGAGATGTGCCGCTGGATTCGCGACAACCTCGGGGCGTCCGTCCCGGTTCACTTCTCCAGATTCCATCCGCAGCACCGGCTCAGAAACCTGCCCCCGACGCCCGTCGAGAGGCTCGAGGCCGCCAGGAACATCGCTCTTCGGGAAGGGCTTAAGTACGTCTACATAGGGAACGTGCCCGGCCACGCGGCTAACAGCACCTACTGCCCCGCGTGCTCCGCGGAACTGATCCACAGGATCGGGTATTCGGTGGACGTGGGGGGGCTGGAAGGTGGGCGGTGCTCGGAGTGCGGAGTGGCCGTGGACGGCGTCTGGCAGTGACCCACGACGGTGTTGACAGCTGGCCCCGTTTGCACTAGAGTCGTTGACTGTAGGCGCCCCCCTAGGGGGGCGCTGGCGACCTTGGATTGTACCCCTCTCTGGAACAAGAAGGAGGATGCTGATGCGTTTCGTCCTCTTGACGCTTCTGGCAGGTCTGCTCACCGCGGCGGCCGGAGCGGTCACCATCGAGGTACCGGACGAAGACCTGGGAATCACGGAGATCCAGCAGGCGGTGTTCCTTGCCAATCCGGGCGACACCGTCCTCGTCATGAGCGGCACGTACGACAGTGTCTACTCGTTTGACACGCCGCTGGGGCGACGGGACGCGATCGTCGAGATCTCGAGCGACATCGTCCTCCTGGGATTCAGCAGGAGCGGCGTCAGGATCGACTACACGGAGGCCGAGTACGGCATCCTCTGTCAGAACGTCAGTGAGAGCGCGATCATTTCGAACCTGACGATCGTGGCCGGCGGGTCGAGGGACAAGGGGCTCCTGGACGACGGCGACGGCAGGCTTCTCGCGGCCGGCATCTGCTGCGTCGACGCGGCGAGTCCTACCATCACGGACGTCAGCGTCAGGACCGGCGCCACGGGGATCGTGATCCGCACCGAGATCGGCAGTGCCGACTCCGCTCCGGTGCTGGAGGGTGTCGTAGTGGCCCGTAGCTCGCACCACGGCGTCTACATCTATGAGAGCGGGAGTGCGCCGATCATCATCGACAGGTGCACGGTCGTAGACAACTTCGACTACGGTATTTACGTGAGTGGCGGCAACGCCGAGATCAGCAACTCGGCGATCACCCACAACGGCAAGTACGGTATCCACGCCTATCTCGCGACGCCGTCCGTCACCTACTGCAACGTCTACTGGAACGACCAGATGTTCCCGAATCCAGGAACGGGCCCCCTGAACTACGGCGGGACACTGGACGACCTCACGGGTATCGACGGGAACATATCGGCCGAGCCGTATTACTGTGACTTCTTCGGAACGACCGGATACAACTACCGCGTGTGCGATGAGAACCCGACGTCGCCCCAATACCTGGCGGGTGAGGGTGGTGTGACGATCGGCGCGTTCGGCGACGGTTTCTGTCAGGGCTGCCAGTCCCCGGTCGAGTTGTCGAGCTGGGGAGCCATCAAGGCGCTGTACAGGCGGTAGCTCCGCGGACGGATGGAATCGAAGGCCCCCGACGTCGAACGTCGGGGGCCTTTCACGTACAGGTTCCACGTCGCGCCTCGACTGGTCCGGGACGATCAGACGGCCTGTCCGCGTCGACGAGGGATGAGGGACAGAGCCAGCGACGCGAATACGGCGGCGTTCACGATCGCAAGCGCGCGCATCGTTCCGAGGGTTCCCAATATCGGCAGCAGGAAGATCGTCGTGGCGGTGGCGCCGGCCGCGGCGCCCAGGAGATCGGCGCCGTACAACCTGCCTCCGACGGCACCGACGTCCGGGCGCTCCCGTGACACCAGCTTCGCTGCCAGGGGGAACTGCAGACCGGCCAGCAGCGCTGCGCCCACGACGATCAGGGGGAAGAACGCCGCCCACGCATGGAGCCCCTCCGGCGGGAGGGCGGCGACGCGCATAAGAGTGGCTCCAAGCGCGAGCGGGACCGCCGCGATGAAGAGCTGCAGAGTCACGAACGACCCCGCGCCGGCTCCGCGCGCCGCGGCCCTCGTGCCCAGCCAGCCCCCGAGCGCGAGGCCGGCCATGAACGCCGCAACGATGAGCGCGAGCTGGTGGTAGACGTAGCCGTAGATGCTCTGAAACGCGAGGAGCGCTGTCAGCTCCAGGCTCATCTCGGTCGCGCCGACCAGAAAGACCGCGGCGACAACCACCCGCGAGCGCGAGCGCTCCGACCGTCGGCGAAGAAACGACGGCGCGGCCAGAAGGGCGATGAGCGCGAGACTCAGCAGAAGGACGTTTCTCTCCGTTACGAAACCGGGCGCGGCGAGGAGCACGCGGGGAGCGCCCGAGAACTGCCTGTTCCACAGGACCATGCTCAGGTAGTACGCCGCGGGCGAGAGGTCGGTGTTCACGCGTGACTGGACGCCCCTGAGCGCCGAGTCGAAGTACGCGACTCTCTCGGCTGACAGCCTGTCGGAGAGGTAGTAGTCGCGCACGTAGGCGACATCGAGCCCGCGGTCAGCGACGCGCTCGCTCAGCACCCGGGCGTCCCGCGTGAACGCGCTTCCGGACCGCGAGGCCACGATGTGGCACGGGTCCCCCGGATACATGGCGACGACCGGAAAGACTGACTCGGTCGTCGCTCTCAGGCACGCGAGGAACGCGGCCAGCTCGGCGCCGACGTAGTTCTCGGCCGACTGGACGGAGAACCCGAGAACGCCGTCGTCGGCCAGGATGCGGGACACCTCCCGCTGGAACTCCGCCGTGTAGAATCTGTTGAGCTGGGCGGTCGTCGGATCAGGGATTCCGACCAGAACGACGTCGTAGGGCCCTCCGGCGCGCTTGACGAAGAAGCGGGCGTCCGCGAAGTGCACCTTCACTCTGGGGTCTCCGAGACCCTCCGTCATTGCCTCCCCGAATGCCCTCCGGGCCGCCGGGATGAGTTCCGGGTCCAGCTCGACATAGTCCACCGCCGTGACGTCCGGGTGCTTGAGAACCTCGCCGACGGCGCCGCCCAAGCCCCCTCCCAGAAGAAGCACGCGAGACGGCGCCGGGTGCACGAGCATAGGCAGGTGCACCGTCTCCTCGGCGCTCAGTCTGTCCGGCGTCGTGGCCGCGAGCACGCCGCTCTCGTAGATGCTCTTCTGGCTGCCGATGCTGGCGGCGACGATCCTGCCGTAGATGGAGTTCGTCTGAGACACGAAGCCGACGTCGCGCCACTGCGCTCCCACCGAAACGTCGTCGAGCCGCTTGGCCACGGGGCCGACGAGCGCCACCGACGCTACGGCGAGGACGACGCCGACCGCGAGCGTTCTCACTGGACGCCCGCGCGCGGATACCGGCGGCGAGGAGAGGAGCAGCCAGAGAGACACGCAGCTCGAGAGAAGAGTCACGAGGAGCGCGATCGAGACCGGGCAAGCCCTCGGAAGCAGGACGAAGCTCACGATGAGTCCCGCGGCGGCGGCGCCGATCGCCTCTACCAGGTAGACCTCTCCCGCGGCGATTCGATGGCCGCGGGATTCGCGATGCACGACCGATGTCGACAGCGCGAACATCAGCCCGGCGACGACCGTGAATGGCGCAAGCGAGACCACGGACGCGACCACCAGAGGGGCAAATCCCGAGACCTCGCCTGCGGTGAGCCCCATGGCTCCCCGCAGTGCACGCGCCGCGAAGAGGGCCAACGGAGCAAGGGCTCCCAGCGCAATGAGCCCGCCCGCGAGGGCGGTCCTGGTGGGAGTGAGCTTCCTCGACACGAGGCCGTATCCGACGCTGCCGATCCCACCGGTCACGAGCCAGACGGTCATGGCGATGCCGAACGACATTTCGTTCCCTCGCCACGCCGTCATCAGCTCTCTGAGCAGGAGGACCTGGACCGTCAGTGTGACCGCGCCCGTTGTGGCGAGCGCCGCTCTCAGCGACGCGCGACGGCGCGCGGGGGCCGCACCCGGTCGGCGGACCGTACACAGTTCATCCGTCTCTGCGTGACGTCGGATCATGATGTTTGTGAGTCTACCAGAGACCGGGCGCAAGGCGGCGTTCATTTCGCCGAAACTCCTTGTCCCGTGTGAGGTTAGCTTGGGAGAAAACGGTTGACACTCGAGAGAAGCGTCTGATAGCCTTCGGCGCAGAAGCAACCCCTAGAGACTGCGGTTAAGAGCGCCCGCGCGCGTCGTGCGACCGCGGCGGCAACGCCTCGACGGCGTGCCTGCCCGCGCGCGTTCGTGTGCCTGCGACGATGTCCGGGGACGACGAGATGCCAGCAGCCGAACTGCCGACCAAGGGTCGGGCCGACAGCCAGTTGGAGGAACCGATCCCGGTCCGGGACGACCCGGCGGGCTCGGGACGTGCGGCGCGGGCCGCCGGCGGGCGGCGGGCGGGCGGCCGCGAGCCCTCGAAGCTCGCGCGCATCATCTCCTGGTATCTGATGCGGTTCAAGCGTCCCGAACCCATCTCCTTCGGAGAGGCCTTCCGCAGCGTCGAGAGGATCCTCGTGATCCCCGAGAGGGGAGTAGCGGGCGCTCTCTTCTCCATGCCGACGCTGAAGGCGCTCAGGCGCGGATTCCCCAGCGGTAAGATCGCCGTGCTCGTTCACGAGGAGGACCAGGATCTCCTGGAGGGGATCAGTGAGGTCGACCGCGTGATCGGCTACTCACTGCCTCGTGGCATCAGACGTTTCTCAGCGTTGCTCACGCTCGGTCACCGGATCGGTTCCTACAAGTTCGACATCGCGATGATTCTCGACAGGGAGTTCGATATCGAGCGCGCGTTCCTCTGCTACCTTTCCCACGCCCCCGTCCGCGGAGGGCTCCAGAGCGAAGACAGTCATCCGTTCCTCAATCTCGAGGTCTCCAGCAACGTCTCCGGACAGACCAGGGCGCAGCTCGGCATCGAGATAGCGCGGGTCATGGGTGTCGACGTGTCCGGGCTCGGGCTCTCCTGGGAGGTTCCGGAGCGTGAGAGGAGACTGGCGGAGCAGCTGGTCCACTTCCGGAAGCCGCGCGAGGA
>DAOWER010000117.1 GCA_030638405.1 Candidatus Eiseniibacteriota bacterium
AGGTCTCCCTGGTCACCTCGTTCATCTTACTGTCCACGTAGTGAGCTATTTCCTGAATGTAGTCAGGATCGGCATCACCGCGGATCCGGTACTCCGAACCGTATATCTCAACCTTGACGCTGTTCATCTCGGTGTTATCGTGTTCCAGAAGTCATACCTCCGACGAACCCACAAGGCTGCTTGCCAGACTGTCCCGCTACTGCCGTTCGTTCCCAGCTTTATGTACAACACACTCGAGAGACCGTCATCCTACATGATCCGCCATCGACTTCAGCCTCTGACTCATGCGCTTCTTCGTCTTGGAATCCACCTTCTGGCCCGACCCTATGCCGCTTATCAGGGCCCCCAGATTGTCTATCTCCTTTCCCAAGGCCTGAAGCCGCTCGTTGAGTTCGGCGTTCTCTGCCTTGAGCCGCTTGAGTTCGTCCATGGCCCTGGCCACCGAAGACTCGAGTTCGTCCAAACCGGGCAGCTGCATGATTCACTCTCTTGCGAGATCGAGAACCCCCGACCGGCGCCGGCTGGCGGCGCCACGAGCGGCGCCACTACCGAAGCGCCGCATCGGACTCTTTCGTGAGGTGGCTGACGATGCGCGAATGTGCGTCGTCGACCTCTCTGTCGGTCAGAGTCCTCTCCCGCGACATGTACGTCAGTCCAAACCCCAGGCTCTTCTTGCCGGGCGGAAGCTGCTTGCCCACGTAGATGTCGAACACCTGCACATCTACCAGGAGCGGCTCCCCCAGCGCCTTGACCGCCGCCAGGACGTCTCCCGCCGCCGAACGTTCATCGACGACGAGCGCGACGTCCCGCCGCGCCTTGGGGTATCGTGGCAGTTCCTCGAACTCGACGGCCGTGGGAATGCACCCGCACAGCCCTTCGAGGTCGATCTCAAAAACGAACACGGGGTCCGAAAGCTCCCACGCCGCAAGGACCTTCTTCGAGAGCATCCCGAAGAACCCGAGCCCCTCGCCTCGCACGGAGAATCCCGCGCCCGCTCCAGCATCCAGCAGTTGGCCATCGTAGCAGGCCTCTTCCGGGGTGTCAATATCGAGCGCCTCGGCCAGGGCCCAGAGAACGCCCTTTCCGTCGAAGAAGTCGACTGGCCTGGGCGTTTCGTCCCACGAGTGCCGGACGGCAGCACCCGTCATCGCCCCGGCGAGCACCCAGCGCTCCCCGAGTCCATCGCCGTCCTTCCGGAAGACCTTGCCCAGTTCGAAGATCCTCAGGTCCCTCTCGCCCACGTTCCGGTTACTGCGTACGACATCCAGAAGCGACGGCATCATCGCCGTCCTCATGAGCGGCATCTCCTTGTTGACCGGGTTCAAGAGCTCGATGGGCTCCCCCCACACCTCGGAGCCGCCGATCTGACTGATGGAGCCCTCGCTCATGAACGACGTGGTCAGCACCTCGTAGAAACCCAGCCGCACCATCGCGTCGAGGACGTGGTTCCTCGTCGCCTGATCGGAGTCCGGTGGCGCGTCGATGGAATGGAACGGCACCTCCGGCTGCACGCCCTCGTAGCCGCGGGACCTCAGCACCTCTTCGATCAGGTCGGCCTGCACCGTGACATCGGCCCTGTGCGACGGCACGTCGACGGTCAGCTTGCCGTCCCCGCCGTCCGCGACGCCGAATCCGAAGGACGTCAGTGCCGCGACGGTCTCGTCGCGCCCGACGTCCTCGCCCAGCATCGAGGTGACGCTGCGCACGTCCAGCGTGATGCTCGGAGTGGCGCCGCCGTCCGTGCCTGCGTCCACGAGGCCGGGCGCCACTGTCCCGCCCGCCAGTTCGGCCATCAGGGAACACGCGCGTGCCGCGATCATCTCCATTGCATGCGGGTCCACGCCGTGCTCGAAACGGTGAGACGCCTCGGTCCTGACGCCGAGCTTCCAGGCTCCGCGCCGGACCACCAGGGGATCGAACCAGGCGCACTCCAGCAGGATATTGCGTGTCGCATCCGAGACCTCGGAGTCCGCGCCGCCCATGACGCCCGCGAGCGCCACGGGGTTACTCCCGTCACAGATGAGCAGGTGTTCGGGCGCCAGCGTGCGCTCGACGTCGTCCAGGGTGACCATGACCTCTCCGGCCATTGCCCTGCGGACGACGATCCTGTGGTCCGCTACGCGATCGTAGTCGAAAGCATGGATCGGATGCCCGAACTCGAGCATCACGAAGTTGGTGATGTCAACGATGTTGCTGATGCTGCGCACGCCCACGCTTCTCAGGGCGGTCGCGAGCCACGCAGGCGACGGACCGATGGTCACGTCGGAGATGACGCGCGCTATGTACCGCGGGCAGCCGTGGGGATCTTCGATCTCCACCGAGGCCATCTCGGCGGCCGTCGCGCCCGCCTCGTTCAGGTCGATGCGCGGGAACCGGAACTCAGACCCGGTCAGGGCCGCAACCTCGCGGGCGATGCCTATCATGCCGAGGCAGTCCGGGCGGTTCGGCTGGACATCGAGATCGATGATCTCGTCGTCGAGCCCGAGTAGCGACCTGACGTCGCCTCCAGGCTCGATCCCGTCGAGTTCGATGATGCCCTCGGAGGACTCCTCGAGGCCCAGTTCCTGGGCCGACACGAGCATACCGTGAGACCTGCGCCCGCGTATCGTCTGCTCCTCAATCCGGTGTCCGCCCGCGATGACGGACCCCGGAGGCGCGAGCACAGACGTCATGCCAGCGTGCACGTTCGGCGCGCCGCACACGACCGTCGAGGAGCCACCGCCCCAATCCACCACGCAGACCGACAGCTTGTCGGCCTCGGGGTGGGGGTCTGCGGTCACGACCCTCGCGGCGACCACTCCCTCAACGCCCTTCCACGGAGCGTCGGCGACCTCGGCCTCGGTCAACGAGTCCGTCAGGCGGAGCGCGAGTTCCGTCGCGTCCATATCGAAGTCGACGTAACGCTTGAGCCAGTTGAGACTGACTGTCATCTTGCGTGCCCTGCCTCTCCCGTGAGACCTCTAGATCTGCCTCAGGAAGCGTAGATCGTTCTCGAGGAACAGACGGATGTCGTCCGTCCCGGTCATCATCATACAGATCCTGTCCACGCCGAGCCCGAACGCGTACCCGGTGAACTCCTCGGGGTCGTACCCCACTGCCTCGAACACCCTGGGATCGACCATGCCGGCCCCAAGAAGCTCGACCCACCCCGTCCCGCTGCACACGCTGCACCCCGACCCGTGGCAGACCTGACACTCGACGTCCACCTCGGTCGACGGTTCGGTGAACGGGAAGAAGCCCGCCCTGAACCTCAGTCCTACGTCCGTTCCGAACAGCTCTCTCATGAATCGGATCAGAACGCCCTTGAGCTCACCGAATCGGACGCCGCGGTCCACGTAGAGCCCCTCCAGCTGGAAGAACTCGGAGCCGTGCGACGCGTCCGGAGTCTCGTTGCGGTAGGCCCTGCCAGGAGCAATGATCCTGATCGGGGGCGTCCTGGACTCCATCACACGGATCTGCACCGGAGACGTGTGCGTTCGAAGAAGCGAGTCGTCGTCTATGTAGAACGTGTCCCACCCGTCTCTGGCGGGGTGTTCAGGCGGAATGTTCAGCGCGTCGAAGTTGTGGAAGTCGTCCTCGACGTGCGGGCCAAGCGCCACGTCGAACCCCAGTCCTCCGAAGATGGACTCGAGTCGTTCGTACGTGCGAGTCACCGGGTGCTTCTTCCCCACCCAGGGCATCCTCCCGGGCAGCGTCAGGTCCAGTCCGGAGGACGGCTCCCCCGCTGACTCCAGACGCTCCTTCGACTGCTCGAGCAGAGCGCCAAGCTCGTTCTTGAGCTCGTTGACGGCCCTGCCCACGGAGCGCCGCTCCTCGGGATCGAGGTCCTTGAGTCCCCGCGACACCTGATTGAGCTCGCTCTTGCGGCCCAGGTACTTCACGCGGATGCTCTCGAGTTCAACAACGCTAGCCGCGCTCTTAAGCGCGGCCGTGGCGTCTCTCCCAAGTTCCCTCAAACGGCCCAGCAATGGACCCACCTCCGCCTGCGTGCGAGTTCGCTACTCCAGCCCACTCTTGGCGATCGTCACGAGCTCCGCGAAACCGGCCTCGTCGCCGACTGCCATGTCGGCCAGCATCTTGCGGTCGACCTCCACGTTGGCAACCCTCAGGCCGTGCATGAACTTGCTGTAGGAGAGTCCGTGTATGCGGGCGCCCGCGTTGATGCGGATGATCCACAGGCGGCGCATGTCCCCCTTGCGCCTCTTGCGGTCACGATAGGCGTACTGCCCGGCCCTGTGCACGCTCTCCGTGGCCGTGCGTATCAGCTTGCTTCTGGCGCCGCGGTAGCCCTTCGCGGCCTTGAGTATCTTCTTTCTCCTCCGCTTGGACGACGGAGCTCCTCGTACCCTGGACATTAACTTACCCCTTCTCTTGCCTTGTCTCCCGGTCTACTTCGGGAGGAGCCGCTCGACGCGTCCCTGGTCGCTCGGATGAACGTACCCGGCCCGCCTTAGGTTCCTCTTCTGACGTGCGCTCTTGCGGATGAAGAAGTGGCCGCCGTATGCTCTGGCCCTCTTGAACTTGCCCGAGCTAGTTCGCTTGAACCTCTTCGCCGCTCCTCTGTGAGTCTTGATCTTCGGCATCTGGTTTGCTCCCACGCTCCTTGCTCTTGGTTACCGGCTTGGGGGCCAGCACCATCACCATGCTTCTCCCCTCCGCCCTGATTGCAACCTCGACGTTCGCCGCATCGGACAGGTCCTCGATCGCCCGTTCCATAAGATGTCTGCCGCGCTCTTTGTGCGCCAGCTCGCGCCCACGGAAGATGATCGTGACCTTGACCTTGTCGCCCGCCGCGAGAAACTCGCGCGCGTGGCGCACCTTGAAGTCGTAGTCGTGCGGCTCGATCTTCGGTCGCATCTTCACTTCCTTCACGACGGTCACGTGCTGTCGCTTCTTCGCTTCCTTCGCCCGCTTGTTGAGCTGATACATGTACTTGCCGTAGTCCATGATCTTGCACACCGGCGGTCTGGCCTTTGGAGAGACCTCGACGAGATCGAGCCCTCTCTCTTCCGCCATAGCAAGCGCCTCAGACGTCGGTATGACTCCCAGCTGCTCGCCCTCATCGTTTATGACGCGAACCTGCGGGATCCGAATCCGCCTATTGACGCGCGGGCTCTGTATCGCCACCTTCCCCCCTTCCGCTTGCCGGACTGCCCGACAGCTGAAAAATGAAAAACGGGATGCTCGAACTGTGGCATCCCGTACTTCGGACCACGGGGAGAACGAGTCCCCCCTGGTCCCTCTCAAGACCTCTTCGGGTCTCGCAAGGAGCCCTCAAGGTGAGAAGCGAGATGCTTCTACTTCTGCTCGTAATGTCGTGCTGCCGCGTACCGTCTGGAGTGGTGGGCGATACTGGACTCGAACCAGTGACTTCTTGCATGTCAAGCAAGCACTCTAACCAAGCTGAGCTAATCGCCCCCGTGAGAACACGACCGCCCGCCGGGGAACCTACGTTCCCCACCAGAACAGTAAACATATCTGCCAAAGGGCGCGGTGTCAAGACCCTTCGTGCCGACGTCCCGGGCCTGGAATCGCTACCGAGCCGGCCTCCGGAAGCCGACAACGCGGATTTCGGTCATCTCCTCCACCGCGAACCTCGGTCCCTCGCGACCCAGTCCGCTGTCCTTCTGGCCGCCGTACGGCATGAGGTCCACCCGGAACGTGGGCACGTCGTTGATCATCACCCCGCCGCACTCTATCTCGTGCGCGGCCCGGAGAGCGTCCTCCAGGCGGTCGGTGTAGACCCCGGCCTGCAGGCCGTAGGCGGAGTCGTTGACGGTGGCTATCGCCTCGTCCAGCGTCCCGAACGGCCTGACCGACATCACGGGGGCGAACGCCTCGTCGCGCCAGACCTTCGCAGCGAGCGGGACGTCCGGGAGCACGGTCGGCTCGAACAAAGAGCCCCGACGAGAGCCTCCCGCCAGCACCGATGCGCCGGCGCCCCTCGCCTCGCCAACCCACAACTCCGCCCGCTCGGCCTCACCCTCGTCGATCATCGGGCCGACGTCGGTCCCCGCGGACAGCTGGTCCCCGACCACGAGCGACCGGGCGGTCGCGCACGCACCATCCACGAACCTGTCGTACACGCCGCGCTCGACCACGACCCGCTGAACCGAGATGCAGACCTGCCCGGCCAGCGCGTACGCCGCCCTCGAGCAGCGCTCGGCGGCCGCATCGACGTCGCATCTGTCCGTGACGATCACGGCCGAATTCGAGCCCAGCTCCATCGCTGTCTTCTTGAGCCCGGCGGCCCGCACGATCTCCCTGCCCACGGAGGGGCTTCCGGTGAACGTCACCATCCGGGGTCTGGGATCGGTGACCAGCCGGGTACCCACTTCGCCGCCAGACCCGGTGACGACGGACATCGCCTCGGGCGGCAACCCCGCCTCGTACAGGATCTCGCCGAGAGCGATGCCGGTCAGAGGGCAGGCGGTCGCCGGCTTGAGGATCACGGAGTTGCCGGCGGCAAGTGCCGGCGCCACCTTGTGCGCCGCCAGATTCAGTGGGAAGTTGAACGGGGTTATCGCAACCACTACACCCAAGGGAACGCGCAGGAAGAACCCGAAGCGGTCCGTGCCGGTGGGAGCACCGTCGAACGGCACGACCTCTCCCGCGAGGCGGCGGGCCTCTTCCGAAGCGACCCGGAACGTCTGAACCGCACGGGCAACCTCTCCACCGGCCTCACGGACGGTCTTGCCCGACTCCGCGGCTATCGTCCCGGCGAGCTGATCCGCGCGCGACTCGATGCCGTCCGCGGCCCTCGCGAGAACGGCGGCCCGCTCGACCCGCGGCAGCCGCCCCATGACAGACGCGCCCTCCACCGCCGTGGCGAGCGCGCGTTCCACTTCCTCCGGCGTGGCCGCAGGCACCGTCCCGACAACCGAGCCGTCGAACGGGTTGTGAACCTCGACGTCCGCGCCGTCGCCGGCCTGCCCGCCACCGATGAGCATCTTCATGCCCGCCAGCCTCCTGTCGCCCCCATCACCGCTGTCTGCCCTACAGCGCCACGACCTCGACGTCTCCCTCGACGACGCGCGCCGCCACCTTGCGTGCGTCGGGGTTGGCCACGAGGAACCGCGCGAGCGGCTTGAGGAGCAGACCCTCGACGGTCCTGCCGAGGTTGCGGGCCCCGTACTCGCGGCTCGCCCCCTTCTCTACAATCTTCATCACGGCATCGTCGGCCACATCGAGCGAGATGGAGCGGCGCGCCAGCCGCTCGTGGATGTTCTCGAGGTGAATCTGGACAATCTCCCTGAGGGCTTCGTCGGACAGAGGGTCGAAGAGGAGCACCTCGTCGATGCCGTCCATGAACTCCGGAGGGAAGAACTCCTCGATGGCGTCCTTCGCCTGCTGGAGGTAGCGATCGCTCCTCGAGTGGTTGACGGCCCCGAACCCCACGGTGCCGTCGTCGTCCCGGCTGGGGACGATGTTCTCGGAGTTGGAAGTCATGATGATGGTGGAGTTCGACAGGGACAGCACGGTGCCGTGGCCGTCGGTGACGTGCCCGTCGCGGAATATCTGCGTCAGCATGACGGCGACGTCGATGTGCGAGCGCTCAATGTGCTCGAGGACGACCACAGAGTGCGGGTGCTGCGATACGGCCGTAGTCAGCTCCCCCTCGTAGTCCGTGTCTCCCAGCCTCATCCCGATCAGGCGTGGCAGCCCATCCTCGGCGCCGTAGCGGGCCATGTTGAACACCAGAAGCCGTGACTCGCTGCCGTAGAGCTCCTCGGCGAGGGCGCGCGCCAGTTCCGTCTTCCCCACTCCGCTGGGACCGACGAACAGGAAGACACCGTCCGGGCGAGCCGGGACGGCGTTCAGGTTGAGCTTGGTAACGCGAATGACGTCCGCCAGCTTCTTGATGCAGCCGTCCTGTCCCCTGATCCGTCTGCGGAGCCCTTCCTCCAACCCAACCAACTGCGCGTGTCCCGCACCCGACAGCTTGTCCGCAGGTATCCCCGTCCAGTCCGCCAGCGCGTCCGTCACCTGCTCGATGCCCACCAGAGGAACCGTGTCCGTTCCCGCGGCCGAGGTCGCCGACTTCGACGCTGCGCGGTCCAGGAGATCGAGCGCCTTTCCCGGAAGGACACGCTCGCGAACATACTCGTCCGACAGGTCGACGGCCGCCTCGACGGCTCCGGCGTCTATGCGGACACCATGGAACTCCTCCAGCCCCCGCGCGGCGTCTCTCAGGATCTCGACGGTCGTCTCTCTGCCCGGTTCGCGCACGTCGACTCGCTGGAAGAGGCTCTCGCACCACGGCAGCGACCGCAGCACCTCCCGGTAGAGCGCGGGAGTGGTGCCGCCCAGGAGGTAGAGCCCCGGCTGCTGGCAGCCCATCTCCAGCAGGTAGGAGGCGTTGAAGGGACCGGGCCGGGCTCCCACGCCAGTCACTCCCATGAAGCTCGTTATCCCGTTCAGGAACAGGATGACGTCCTCGCGGGCCGTCGCCTCTCTGAGAGCGGTGAAGACTATCTTCTCGAAATCGCCGGCCTCGCGGACGCTGGCCAGGACTCTGTGGAAGGAAA
>DAOWER010000288.1 GCA_030638405.1 Candidatus Eiseniibacteriota bacterium
CCTCGTAATCGTCGGTCGTCGTCAGCCGCCCCTCGTCCACGCCCTTTCTCACCAACTCCGGCAGCCCGGGCTCGACAATGGGACTCGTCCCCGCACCGATGAGTTCGACCTTCCTGGGATCGACGTCAAGCCCGACCACCTCGTGGCCGAGTTCCGTGAAGCAGGCGGCTGAAACACACCCGACGTATCCGAGGCCCAACACGCTGATTCTCATGGTCTGGGTCGTGCTCCTCTCGTTCCTCCCGCAAGCAGGACGTTCGCGACCGGCTCGTGGATCACGCCCGACCCCGCCTTCGTCCATTCTGTGATGTCGAGACCCCAGGTCTCTCCGCCGCTCTCGCGGTCGGTGACGAACCCGAAGGTCCCCGAGAAACGCTCGTCGGCAAGCGAGACACCGGGCGTCCCAAACAGGACTCTGTCCAGTCCCTCGGGAAAGGCGATCTCGAAGACCGCTCCCCCGTTCCAACCTCCAGTCAGGCAGTCGACGTCGATGACGTTCACTCCGTCGAACGGAACTACCGCCGTCAGAAGGGTCGCCGGCAGTTCGACAACGCCTCCCGCCAACACGGCCGGCGCCGCGTCCTTCCGCCCGAAGCCGTCGGAGACCCACCCGCGCGGGGGCGCATCTGCCCCCTCGATGATCTCGGTGGTCATACCGCCGGGGAGCCAGGTCCGGAACTCCACGGCCGGCCCGCCGTCCGAGACGAAAACCAGCCCGTCCCCCGGCCCGCGGCAGAACCCCCGGGCCAGCTGGAACGTCGCGTCGATCCGGTGGCGTCCCTTTCCCTCCAGGTGGTCTACGACCAGCCAGTAGCCGCGCTTCCCGAAGAGGACGGACCTTCTGTGCCGCACACCACCGGTCGCGGCGTACCCGTCGTGAGCGCCCTCGAAGTAGTCGAACGCCCGTTCGGTCACCCACGCGATCTGCTCGGCACGCGCTCTTCTGCCCCACATGAACGGCCCGAGCATCTTCGACTGGCTCAGGCCGTCCACGCTCACCGTGTTGTGAGCGGGCGTGCTCCGGAAGTGGTCGCGCCAGAGCGCGTCGCGGTGGTAGCAGTAGGTCCCCGGGTCCACCAGGATCCATTGGCCGCGGTGCGACACGGACAGCGACAGGCAATCGGCGTGACCGTGCGCCGCTACCGACAGGTAGCCGAGCGGTCCGCAGTCGATGACACCGTGCTGCTCCTCCCCTCCGGGCACGAAGTAGCCGCCCTCCGGGAAGGAGCGGGACACCGCGACCGCTTCACCGACGCGCTCATGCCCGTCGATGCCCCGGCCGGCCAACTCGCCGACGGCGTCCGAACCAAAGAGCCAGAGCGCAGGCGCAAGATCGACCGCGGCAGAGTAGCGTGGGGGCGTCTCGCCCGCCGCCAGCGCCCCGGCCGCGGCAGCCTGCGCCGCCTGACGACCGATGCCGTCGGAGAGCGCCAGGGCTCTGCCCCCGTCGCCGTCTCCTACACCGGGCGGGACCCCACCCATTCCTGAGACGTCGCCCAGGAATCGGGACATCCTTCCCACGGTCTCTACACACTGGGGAGCAAGTGACGTGCCCATAGACGCGGCCGCAGCCACGCCGAGCAGGGCAAACTCCAGAACGAACGAGTGGTACTGGAACGCCTGCTCCCGTGTCACGCCATCCTTGCTCACCTGTGCAATCAGTTCCCGCTCCAGCGCCCGCCGGCCCCTTCGCGCCAGCCTCTCCGCGCCGCGGAGGAACGGGAACTTGGCCCCCGTGACAAGGAGCCCCGCCGCCTCTCCAATAAGGTGGTTGTTGCGCGAAGAGGCGTAAACTGACAGGTTATCAGACAGATGGCCCGCCTGCAACGAAACGCTTGCCGCGACAAGAGCGGCGTCGCCCTCCCGGGCCCCGTCGGCGCCGACGAGGTCGAGCGCCATAGCCCATGACATCAGACGAATCGCAATTTCCAGCGGACTGGACCAGTTGATGCCGAATAGTGGCGGGTTGGCCTCGATCCACGAGGTGATGTCACCCCAGACACGCTCCGCGAAGCGTGCCTCACCGGACAGGACGTGGGCCCTGGCCAACGTCACAAGGTGGTGCTGGCGATTGACCTCCCAGACGTATCGCGGGTCTCCGAGCCCCCCGTTCTCGCGGAACTCCATATCCGCCCAGAACTCCAGCGGCCACCTGCCGCCCGACACGGGGTCCCTCAGCCAGTCGGGACCCTCACCGATGTCGATCGTGGTCCATCCGAAGGCCGGCACGCTTCCCTCGAGCACCGACTCCGCCGCGGCGACCGCCGACTCCCCGCCTGCTCCCAGGTCGCGGAGCGCGGACGACAGCGCCGGAACGTCGCGCGCGCCGGCAAGCAGCCTGCCGCGACCATCGGACAACTCACGCTCGAGCCACGCGCAGACGTCGGCCGCGGCGGTCGGACCGGTCAGCACCGACTCCGGCGAGAGCATCACGCTCTGCGCCACGGGCCTGCGGGAACGCTGCGCCCTGTGAACGATGCTCCTCACGACGCGAAGCCCCACCTCGGCGGGGCTCATCGCGAGCAGCCTGCGCACCTTCCACATCGGCCCTGCCGGATTACCCATGCCTGCCGCCGTCCGTGAGCAGTTCGTCCATCGTCGCCTCCAGCGCGTCGACGGCGTGGTCCCATCCATAGTGCGCTTCGACGTACTCCCTGCAGAGCGCCCTCAGGCGCCCGACCGCGTCGTCGTCCGAGAGCCATTCCAGCATCGCCGAGATCCCCCGCCGCATCGCATGCGGCTCAGTTCCGCCCAGCACAAGCTGGGGGGCGAGCCGGTCCAGGATTTCCGGAGTAGCGCCGATCGGCGTGCCGACTGCGGGAGTACCGCACGCGAGCGCCTCCAGCGTGACCATCCCGAACCCCTCGAAGGCCAGCGACGGGAGCACGAACAAATCGGCCGCCTGGTAGTAGCGAACCAGGTCGCTGTCGTCAACGAATCCGACGAACGTCACGTTGTCCGCCAGCCCCTCAGCGGCCACGACTCGCCTGAGCTCCTCCTCCATCCTCCCGCGCCCCGCGATGACGAGAAGAACCCCCGGGAACGAGGACCGGACACCGGACAGGGCGATCAGCAGGTTCTCCACACCCATCCGCGGCACGAGCCGGCGCGCCGTAAAGAGGATGGGACGGTCCTCCGGCAGGCCGAGAGACCGCCTGACCGCCGCGCGGTCCGTAGCGGGACGAAATCTCTCGAGGTCGACGCCGCCCGGGATCTTGGTGACCTTCTCCCTGGCGAAAGGGTAGTAGCTCGCCAGCTGCTCCCTGGAGAAGTCGCTCAAGACGACGATGCGGTCGGCGCGCCTGAGGCAAGCGTTCTCGGTGCGCCTGGCGAACCGTCCGAACAGAAGCGACTCAAGAGGCTTGCCAATCGACCGCTCGGCGCCCTCCAGCTTCAGCTCCTGCCAGAATGAGGCGTGGAACGTCATGAGCTCGGGCGTCGCCTTCGCTCTCGGAAGCCTGAGGTACGCGTAGTAGGGGAAGTAGTGGTGCGGCATCACGATGTCGAACTCGTGTTCGTCGAGCAGACGAGACATCACGCGGCGGGAGCGGCGGAGCGCGTCGCGCGTCCGTCCTCCGAAGTGCCTGCGGCTGTCCGCGCGGCCGTAGCGGTGCACCGTGAAGCCGAAGAGATCCTCCACGTCCGGAGTGCCGGGCTTCGTTCTCTGGCCGACCACGTGGACCTCGTGTCCTCGCGCCGCGAGGCGGCGCATGGTCTCGTGGGCCACGCGCTCCACCCCGCCGAAACTGTCCGGGTAGAAGAACTGGTTGATGCAGAGAATCTTCACGCTGCGCTCCATCTCCGCGTCCGCCCTTTCTCCGAGAGAAGTTCCTCATAGACGTCGAACACCGCTGCGGCGCAGGCCTCGAGGCTGAACTCCGCCTCCACCTTCCGCCTGCCCTCGAGACCCATGGCGCGGGCGCGCTCCCGGTCTCCCAGCAGCTCGACCATCGCCTCGGCGAGACCCTCGGCGTCCCTTGGGCTCACCAGAACGCCCGTCCTGCCGTCATCGACGGCCTCGCTGATCCCACCGACGTCCGCGGCTATCACAGGAAGCCGCGACGACATCGCTTCGAGGATTACGAGCGGCAGGCATTCGTCCTCCGATGGAAGCAGCAGTACGTCCGAGGCGGCCAGAAGCCGCGGTATGTCGCGACGGAAACCGACGAAGAGCACGCGGTCGGAAACCCCGAGCTCCCCGGCCTCCGCCCGGAGTTCACTCTCCAGCTCTCCGTCCCCGGCGAAGATCATCCTGAGGCCGGGCACCCGTTCGGACGCCAGCCTCATAGCTCTCATCGCGCAGTCGTGGCCCTTGCGCGCCGCGAAACGTCCGACGAGGATAGCCACCCTGTCGTCGGGCGCAAGCCCGAGCTCGGCGCGGACGGCGACCGCGTCCACGTCCTCGTCGAATCTCTCGACGTCCATGCCGTTCCGAATGGCGACTATCTTCTCGGGCGGCATGCTGTAGTTCGAGATCAGCATGGAGCGGCTGAGCTCGGAGACCGCGATCGTCCTGTCCAGCAGCCTGTTGGTGCACCGGACGAGGAACGTGATAATCCGCCGCCCCATCGGGAAGTGCGAGTCGGGCGAGAGGGCCAGGTGCTCCGTCGCCACCACTACCTTCGCGCCGCTCAGCCGGGCCGCCACGACCGCGGGCAGACAGTTCCGGGGCTGCGTCTTGTTGATGTGGATCAGGTCAAAGCCCTTGAGGAGTCTGCGGGCGACGAAGTACCCGAGAGGATTGAACTCCTTGGTAGGGCGATACCGCTCCACCGAGTAGCCGCAGCGCTCGAGTTCCTCGACCCAGTCGTCCACTTCCCGCCTGTCGGCGCAGAACACACGGGGCGCGATCCCGGCGGCGCGGACGCGGGCCAGAAGCTGCATCAGGTAGACCTCCGCGCCTCCCCATGCCCTGGCGTCCGTGAAGAACGCTATCGTGTCCGGCAGATGACTCAACGACACACTCCCATCAGGACTCGATCCAGGGGCTGACCCTCGAGCGCACCCCGGGCTCGACGCTCCCGAGTTCGTCGAACTGCCCCTCCCTGATCATGCGGTCGAGCGCGACCACGATGGCCGCC